>DASQEG010000590.1:0-5035 GCA_035633775.1 Bryobacteraceae bacterium | reverse complement strand
TTTGGCCTCGCAAAACCTGCCGATCCCGCCAGATCGCAAGCTGGCACCGCGGAGGTGACCGCTGCCGGCTTCATCATGGGCACTTTGGCGTACATGTCGCCTGAGCAGGCATCTGGCGGAAAACCCCTGGATATAAGGTCCGATATTTTCTCGTTCGGCAGCATTTTGTATCAGATGCTGACCGGACAACGCGCCTTCGATCGCGAATCTGACATGGCGGTGCTTACCGCCATCCTGCAGAGCGAACCAATTCCGCTGAGGCAGCGCGTGCCTGCATTGCCGCTGGCCATAGAGGCTGTGGTCTCCCGCTGTCACAGAAAGCGGCTAGAGGAACGGTGGCAGCATCCGCTGGATTTGAAGTATGCCCTGGAGGACGTGCTTGCCACTTGTGGTGCAGATCCAACACGTCCCGACCTAAAGAGACAGTTCTTGCCTCAGCGGTTGGTTCTGCCTGTGGCGTTGTCCGTGATCGTAGCCATGGTGGCGGGGGCAGGTTGGGGGCTGGCCGCGTATTCGCGAAAATCGGCGACTTCCGTCGCCAGGCCGGAACCTGTTCTGACGCTTTTGACCACGGGTTCGGGGTTTAATGGATTCCCGGCGATCTCGCGTGACGGCAAGCTGATGGCATTCGCATCCGACCGCGCCGGCAAAGGAAATCTTGACATTTGGCTGCAGCAGATCGACGGAGGGGACGCGATTCAGATCACGTTTGACGAAGCCGATGACACCGATCCAGCCTTTTCACTGGACGGCACTCGAGTGCTGTTTCGCGGAGAACGCGACGGAGGCGGTATCTACATCGTATCCACGCTGGGCGGCAGCGCTCCGGAACTGCTTGCGCGAGGGGGACGAAATCCGTCCTTCTCACCAGATGGCAAGTGGATTCTGTACTGGGCAGGCAAAGAGGGCGGCGAGTTTCTGCCCGGTTCCGCGAAGCTTTTCATTATGCCTTCAGAAGGAGGCGTGCCGCGGCAAGTTCGCACGGATTTCGCAGCAGCCCTGTTTCCGATCTGGGTTCCGGGCACGGACACGATCCTTTTCCTTGGGCGGCTGGATGGAACTCGCGCGTTCGAGCAGACACTTGACTGGTGGGTTGCTCCTATTGGAGGCGGCGAGGCTCAGCGCTGCGACGCCATTGCGGCGTTGCGCAAACAGGGACTCCGCTGGCCAACGGGACAGTTTACGTTTGTGCCCCTCGCATTCAGCCCTGATGGTGAGATTACCTTCGGCGCCTCACGAGGAGATGCAACGAACTTGTGGACAGTGCCGTTTAAACCCGCGACGGGGAAGGTGACCCCACCAGCAAGGCGGCTGACATCCACGATCGGCTTCGATCTGCATGCCTCGTCCGCGCGTCTGTCGCCCGAAAGCTCGCGCATGATTTTCTCCAGCCTCTCGCTCGATGTGGATGTCTGGAGCGTGCCACTGGATGCTGACACGGGCAGAGCAACCGGTCCCACGACTCCAGTCACTGAGAGTCTGCTGTTTGATGGGTATCCATCACTCACAACTGACGGCACTCAGATGGCTTTCGCCAGCGGCAGAAACAGCTCCTTGCGGCTCAAGATCCGCGACCTTCGGTCCGGGACGGAACGCAGCCTTCCGATCCTCGGGTCGCGCGGATTGCATGCGCGGATCAGCGGCGACGGCAATCAGATCGTGTTCTGGGACGTCAACAGAGGGCTGTTCCTCGCCAACACGCGTGGTGGTGCATCGGAGCAAGTCTGCACTGAGTGCGGCCCGCCCACCGATTTTCGTCATTCCGATCTGGTCCTTTATGAACCTGTGGATCCGCCCGATGACATCATGTTGCTGGACCTGCGAACGCGTCTGACCCGTTCTCTGGTGCCCACGCCAGCCGGAACGCGGCTTTATGGAGGCCGATTGTCGCCCGACGGCAATTGGGTTGCTTTCCACGCGGCCGTCGACCATGCAGAGAACATGCAGGTGTTCGTGGCGCCAGTCACGCCCGGAAATCCGACCAGACGTGAAGACTGGAAGGCGCTTACCGACGGCAATTTCGTTGAGGGGGAGGCCGCCTGGTCGCCGCGCGGAGATCTGGTCTACTTCTTGTCAGACCGCGATGGGTTCCGGTGTATATGGGCACGCAAGTTTGACCGGAACAGCTCCCAGCCCGCCGGTGCTCCGTTCGCCGTAAGTCACTTCCATACGGCGACGAGGTCACTCAAGAGGCTGGGCAACCGCGGCGGTCTCATGGGAATGTCTGTTGCTCCTGGCCGCGTGATCATCGCGCTTGGCGAACTTACCGGCAATATCTGGCTTAGTTCAGTCAACCCGCAGCCGGCCCCGTAGTCAGGTTCCGGATTTCTCTGCGTCGCCACGAATGCTGTCGCGGAGATTGAAATCACGGATGAGGCGGTGCAGGTTGTTCACATGGATGTCCAGCAGGGCGGCCGCACCGGCGTAGTCGCCGTTTGCATGCTGCAGTGCCTTCAACACGATCTGCTTTCTGGATTCCCGAACGGCGTCATGATAGCTCAGCACTGAAGTGCTGCCGGGTTCCGCTGCCTTGTCCAGCAGTGTCTCGGGAAGGTCTTCCGGCTCCACTTCGGTCGACTCACCGAACACGACGGCATGCCGAATCGCGTTCTCCAGTTCGCGAACATTTCCAGGCCAGTTGTAAGCCTTCAGTAATCTCAGGGTTCTGGCGGAGATTGTCTTTTTGCGCCGCTTGTTGGCCTCCGAAGCCCGCGTAAGAAAGTGATCGGCGAGATCAGGAACGTCCTCGCGTCGCTCCCGAAGGGGCGGCATGGACAACGAGACGACATTCAGGCGGTAGTACAAGTCTTCGCGAAAAGTTCGGGCTCGGATCGCTTCCGGCAGGTTTCTGTTTGTCGCTGCAACCACTCGGATGTCGACGTGCATCTTACGTGTTCCGCCCATCCGGTAGAAGGTCCGGTCCTGCAGCACGCGCAGCAGCATCGCCTGCGTCTGGAGCGGCAGCTCTCCGATCTCGTCCAGGAAGATGGTGCCCCCGTCAGCAATCTCAAGCTTCCCCTTCCTCATTGCGGAAGCACCGGTGAACGCGCCTTTCTCGTGACCGAACAACTCGCTTTCCAGCATGGTCTCGTTGAGCAGGGCGCAATTCAGCGCTTCGAAAGGCTTATCCGAACGAGGGCTGGCAGCATGAATTGCTTTAGCGGCAAGTTCCTTTCCGGTTCCGGTCTCGCCACCGATGAGCACCGTTGCATCAGTGGGAGCGATCTTATCGATGCGGTCGTGGATCTTACGCATCGACGCGCTCTCGCCGATCATGCCGTGCCGATTGACGCTGGTGCCCGGCGCTGCACTACTTACCTCCGTGTCATTGCGCTGGAGATGGGTGTGTACCAGTGCAAGTGCAATGCTTGACGACAGCGCTCGCACAAACCGGAGGTGGCCCTGATGGAAGCGCTCCGAAACGTGAGTGGTATCGAGGTAGACGATCGCGTACACGCTCCGCTCCCAATGCAGAGGCACAGCCAGCGCCGACGTTACCGTCGCAGCAGGCGCACTGCCATCACCCTCCGGAGCGATGTCACTGCTCATGACCGAGTCTCCCTGGCTAAGCACAAGGTCCAGCAGTCTCCGCACGATGCGCGGGCTGTCGCAGATGCCTTCCGTTCGGCTCCAACCCGGGACCGCGTCACTGTCCTGGTGACGGTAAGCAACAGGGACAATGGCACCCTGTTCCGCGGGAATGCAGGCCCCGAGTGCCTGCAGCAGCAACGGCTCCGGCGCTATTTTGCTGTTGTTGCCCTCGATGAGGAGGTCGATCTGCGCCAGGACGGCGAAGAAGGCGGATGACGGCACCGCACTCTCATAGTCCTCGGCCGAAAGCGCCGCGTCCTCCTGGCGCAGACGAATCGTTGTGCGCGGCAAGACTTCTGACCGTGTTACGCGAGGCGCGAAGTCAAGCCGTTCCACCGGCGGTTGCCCGACGAAGCGAAGGACGGTGCTTCCGACGGCAATTTCGTCCCCGTCCACCAGAGTGTGCGCCTGGATCGGGACGCCATTGATCAGCGTTCCATTGTTGCTGCCCAGATCCCGAACCAGGTAGCTGCCGTTGGAGCTCTCAATTGTGCAGTGGTGGCGGGAAACAGAAAGGTCTCCGATGCAAAGCTGATTTGAGGAGTGACGCCCGATCGTCACCTCGTCCTGAGTCAGTCGGAATAGCACGCCCTTCAACGGCCCGCTGACCGCAAGCAGCATCGGATTCATCTGGTTGGTTGCAATGGAGCCGAGTATAGCATCGGGCATGTCAGGTGAAATCCCAACTTCTCCGTTGAGTTGCCGACCTTTCGGCCAAAAGGCGTGGTGCAACGTGGCAAGCGATCGTCTTCCATAATGTCGCTGCTCCGCACAAAACATTCGCCTTTCTAGGCCACGGATTCTGGACATCGACTCAAACCAAATACCGCCTGATGTCATCCTGACGAATCTTCTCGAGCCGTATCTCGCCCAGTTGCAGAGTGCAACGCAACTGGTGACGGAACCTTCATGCAAGCCACTGCGAGAGTCAATGGCCACCGAACCGGTGAGCTCTTCATATGGAGGGGACAAGGGCAACCGCATCGGTGAGACGACGCTGGATGACTACTCGCCGCTCGAAAACTCGCTAAGCCGCGCGGCTGGCGCAAGCGCTTGGACAGCTGAGATCCCAATCCGATGCGCCGGGTAGAGGGATTGCGGAGCATCTGGCGAGGTTGGTACAGACTCCGGCGGCGCTCGCCGGCGCTGCTGTGGCCATCCTGATGGAGCCCATGAGCAAAGCTCGCAATCTGCTTAGGGACGCAGCGTTTGAGCACGGGACTGGCAGATCCTCCACTCAGCTTCAGCTACGTATCCCGTCATCGCGGAGGCGAAGAGGATCCCGACCCTGCGACGAAACAGAGTGCGTTCGTGAAAACCGCGTGCATCGGCCGCGCTCAAGTGGACGTAGACACTGCAGCGGGAACTGTTGCCGTAGAGTTCCTCGACGTTCAGAAGCGCTACCTGGTCCTGATCCTCCCTTCGTCTCCGTCGGATCCGGTCC
>DASQEG010000589.1:0-3647 GCA_035633775.1 Bryobacteraceae bacterium | reverse complement strand
ACACCGATCCCTGAATCGAGCCAAAGATAGCCTGCGCCAGCAGTTGTGTTCCGGCGGGAAGGGTTACCACTGCAATCACCCCGGTCCATGCCGTTGCGGACCGAAGGTCAATCATTTGCATTCCCCTGACGTTCCATACCGTAGAGCGTAGTATATGCAGGTTCATCAGGCAGGCTCGGGCTGTGTGCGAGGAGGAAGGAAGCGGATTTCACCGTCAGTCGAGTTCGGGTTCATTTCTTTTGGAACGCCACCTGAACTTTGCAGCGCCCTGCAGCGTTCTCCATATCGGAGCAAATAGCCGCATAGAGTGTTCTGGGATTTTAGCAGGCGCCGTAACCGCGCAGGACCCGGAACGTAGTGATGTAAGACTGCCCAGTGTCGAGATGGGAGCTCACGCGAAGGAAGCAACTGCATCGGATGGAGAGCAAACCGAGACAACCTGAACTCATCGCACGGACGAGCAAGGAGGATGCCCACCACGTTGACGCGGCGCTGCATCCTGCCTGGCTCGCCCTGATCCGCTACTGTCGTGAGCTTCGCCACGGCGAGATAGAACGGCTTAGCATCCAGGACGGTCTTCCCGTCCTTGCTGAACACGTACGGCAAAAGATCAAGTTCACCCGCTAGCTGAACGAAGCTGACCGGATCCCCCGGAGGCCGACAAAAGGAGCAGATTCGCTCCTTTTGTAGGCCTTTTTTTTTGGGGTTCGAGAACCGAGGAGTGTGGGACATGTTGATGCAACTTCTAAGGGCCGCTCTGGTCCTCGTAGCGTCGCTGCCGCTCGCCGCTGCTGAGTCAGAGTGGAGGCTGGCGATGGACCGGGCGGAATCCGCTCGGCAGATGGGCAAAGTGCAGGATGCGCTCCGGGCCTATGAAGAAGCGTTCGCCGCGAGCGGCGCGTCCGGGGACTTGCGGTTCGAGCAGGCTGTTGCCAGGGGGAGGCGCGCCTCTCTGCTCCACGACCTCCAGCGATCCCAACAGGCAGAGAAGGGGTATCGGGATGCACTTGCGCTTCTAAAGGTCCAACCCGCATCGGAGGCGAGCGAAAAGTATGCCGTGACTCTGACCGTTGACCTTGCTGCCCTTTACCTGGAACTTGAACAGCCGAGCAAAGCAGTCAAGCTGGGGATTGAGAAGATGATCCCCGCGATCGAGAACGCAGAAGGTTCGGGAAGAGCTTACTCAATTCTGGGCGCCCTCGCCTTCGTGCAGCGCCGATACCCGGAAGCTGAAGCGTGGTGGCTAAAAGCGCTTGCCGCTGAAGAATCTGCTCAGAGCAATGAGAGTGCGGCGGTTCTACTCAGCAACCTGGGGCTGCTTTCGCTCGCGAACCGAAACGTCGCTGCTTCCGTCAGGTACCACCGCCGTTCCATAGAACAATTTACGATCCTTTACGGCCTCGAACATCCAAGAACGACAAAGGCACAGGCAAACTTTGCGCAGGCGTTGCTGGAAGCGGGCTCCCACGAGGAGGCACTTGCGTATATCGAGCGAGCACACGGCATCGCTCGGCAGTGGTACGGGGAAGAGAACGTGACGACGGCACACCTCTGCATTCAGCATGCCGAATCTCTCAGCCGAGCGGGTCGAAAGCAGGAAGCAAAGGTGCTGTTCCAGCGGGTACGCGCCTTGCCTGCCAGCATCAAGTCGGCACTTGTCGGGACAAGTAGCGTTGACGTGCTTACAACCGCAGCCAGACCGCGTGCCGTAAGGTAAGTGAGTGCGTGCGCGGCTCCGCGGTTCCAGACCCGAGCGCTGACAGTCTTTGGCTGGATACAACTGTCCCTCTCGCAACTGCGAAGTGACTGAGATTATGGTGGTTGTAATTGATCCGCAAAATTGTTGATTGGGTGTCGGGATGGCTCGCACTCTTGCTCGCCGGAGCTTCATCAGCCCTGAAGACTCGGGCTGCGCTGCAACTCGCAATGTTGCACTCAGGCATCAGATCGGGGTTCTTCAGCGCTCAGCGAAGAAGCGCCCGAGGTTGCACGCAGCTGACCGACTCCTGTGGGTCTGGCTGTCCCTCGTTTGGACAGATTGGCGTTCGGCACTCATCATCGGTCAAGCCGGAGACGGTCGTTGTCTGGCACCGCAAGGCGTTTCGCCTCTTCTGGACTTGGAAGATCCGCGATAAGCCAGGTCGCCCTCCGGTCCCACGCGAAGCGTGATCTGATCCGCCGCATGAGCAAGGAGAACCCACGCTGGGGAGCGCCACGTATTCACGGCGAGCTTCTGAAAACTCGGCATCGACATCGGGGAGACGAGCGTGAGCAAGAATCTGATCCGACACCGGAAGCCGCCGTCGCAGACCTGGCGAACCTTCCTCGACAACCACGTCAAGTCCCTTGTGTCGGTAGACTTCTTTACCGTCCCGACTATCCGCTTTCAGATCCTGTATGTGTTCCTTGTCCTGGCACACGAACCGTGCGCGCATCGTTCACTTCGGGGTCACGGCCCATCCGACTGCAGAATGGACCGCTCATCAACTCCGGGAGGCGTTCCCGTGGGACAATGCACCGCGCCATCTGCTGCGCGATCGTGACCGCATGTTCGGCCATGACTTCGTTGAGCAGGTCGACGCGATCGGAATCAAACAGGTACTGTCGGCGCCACGCTCGCCGTGGCAGGGCGCTTACGTCAAACGAGTCATCGGCACCATTCCTCGCGAATGCCTGGATCACCTCAGTGTGTTCAACGAGAACAGTCTGTCCGGGCACCTTGAGGCGTCCATCGGCTACTATCATCGAACTCGCACGCACCTCGCACTGCAGAAGGATGCGCCCGATCCGCGCACGCTCCAGCCGCCGAAGGCCGGCCGCATCATCTCAACGCCTGAAGTCGGCGGCCTGCCTCACCGGTACGAACGCCGCGCGGCTTGAACAACGTCTTCGACGATTCGACAGCCCGCAGCCAATTTCTCTCAAGACATACCTGATTGCGCGTTCACCCTCACCATTCGCTTGCTGTGCCGCGGGCGTGACACCGGCAGATCACGATATTCACGTTGTAAATCGCGCAGTCGCTCGCAATCACAGGGACATGGCTGTGCGCGCACATCACGGGTCCGAAAGAGCACGGCCCATAGGATTTCCGACTCGACGAGAAGGCGGTCATTCCGGTGTTGCTTTACCTTTTTCGGCGCATCGAGCAGGGGTTAGACGGCTCCCCGACATTGATTCTGCTGGATGAAGCTTGGGCCTACCTGCAGCACGAGTTGTTCCGTGAACGACTCAAGGACTGGCTCAAGACGATGCGTCGCAAGAACGCCGCAGTTCTACTCGCGACGCAACAGATCAGCGATGTGGCAAATTCTGACATTGCCGATGATGTGCTTGAGAACTGCTCAACGAAGATCCTTCTGCCGAATGCGGAGGCAAGGAATCCGGCACTCGCGAATTCTACGGGCGAATCGGTCTGAATGAACGCGAACTCGACATCCTTCAGGTCAGCATCCCGAAGAAGCACTCTTACGTAATCAGCAAACTCGGGCGGCGGCTTGTGGACCTCGGGGTTGGAAAGGTCGCCCTCTCGTGGGTCGGCGTCAATGGGAAAGAAGAGCGGCAGATCGTGGAGAGCGTGATGGAGCAGTTCCCGGAACGTGGCGGGAGGAATGGCTGCGCCTCAAAGGACTAGACAAATGGGCAGA
>DASQEG010000588.1:0-4172 GCA_035633775.1 Bryobacteraceae bacterium | reverse complement strand
CACCTGAACGAGATGGATGGCCGATATCCGGGAAGCGGGTCGTATCCATTCGCCCCACTGCTGCAGGCACTCCGGAAGCACCGGTATGCCGGCTGGTTGTCCGTGGAGGTCTTCGACTTTCGTCCTGACGGTCACACCGTTGCGCGTAAGGCATTCGAACATATCCGTCAAATTGAAAGGACCTTATAATGAACCGTCGCAACTTTTTGGCAGCATCTTCGGCGGTAGCGCTGGCCTCCGGCGCCGTTTCTGCAAACGACAAAGTAAACCTGGCCGTCATCGGCATTCGCGGTCAGGGTCGACACCTCGCCGGCGGCTTCGCCGGACTTCCCGACGTGAACATCGTGCACTTGTGCGATGTCGATGACCGGGTCTACGCCAACTGCGCAAAGGTTGTGCAGGAGCGCTCCGGAAGGCCGGCAGCCAAACTCGTAAAGGATCTCCGGCGAGTTCTGGATGACAAGGGCGTAGATGCCGTAGCTATTGCCACGCCGGACCACTGGCATGCGCCCGCCACGATCCTGGCGTGCGCTGCTGGTAAGGACGTGTACGTCGAGAAGCCGCCGGCACACAATGTGCGCGAAGGACACGCAATGGTCAAGGCGGCGCGACAGCATCAGCGAATCGTCACCGTCGGTACGCACTCGCGGTCGCGGCCGTCCACGCTCAGGGCGATGGAGTACGTTCAGTCAGGGAAGATCGGCAAGATCCTGATGGCCAAGGCGTGGGATGTTCAGCTGCGCGATTACATCGGACACAAAGAGGACAGCCCGGTCCCGCCGGAAGTTGATTTTGACACGTGGACGGGTCCAGCTGTCTTCCGTCCCTTCAACGAGAACCGGTTCCATTACAAGTGGCACTGGCAGTGGAACACCGGCACTGGTGACATCGGTAACGACGGAGCGCACCAGATTGACATGGCTCGCTGGGCTCTTGGCGTCGGTAACCCGACGAACGTCTACGGCTCGGGAAGAAAGATCTTCTTCGATGACGATCAGCAGACACCTGACACCATGAACATCTCCTACGACTATCCAGACCGCCAGCTTATCTGGGAAATGCGCATCTGGAACCCGTATGGGATGGAGGGCCAGCAAAACGGCGTCGCGGTCTATGGGACCGACGGCTCTGTTCAAATTGGTCGATGGCCCAGACCCTGGGGCTATCGTGTTTACGACGCTAAAGGCAAGCTGGTGAGTGAAGAGTACGATCCGGCAGGCGACGCAGACTCCGTCCACCACCATCGGAACTTCATTGAGTGCGTGAAGAGCCGCAAGAAGCCGAACGCCGACATCGAAGAGCTTCAAATCACGAATAACCTGCTTCAGCTCGGCAACATCGTTAGCCGAACGGGGCGCAACGTCAAGTTCGACGGAGCAACAGAAACAATTGCCGGAGACTCGCAAGCCAACGCGATGCTGGGGCGTGAATACCGGAAGCACTGGTCAACCCCAAAGGTGTAGGAGAAGCATTCTATGAATGGGAAGCACTTTTTCGCGCTCGCGGCACTCTTGGCCGCAGCGCCCGTTTCTGCACAGGTGACTACTGCAACCATATATGGCCGTGTGCTCGATCCCTCGGGCGCCGGTATTCCGCAGGCAAAAGTAACACTCCTGAACGAGGGAACGAATACCTCCTCCAGCGCCACTTCCGACGAGACCGGCGACTTCACTGTACCGTTCCTGCCGGTGGGCCGGTACAGCATTTCCATTGAAGCGAACGGCTTCAGAGGCCAGAAGCGAACCGGCATCGAGTTGGGCGCCGGCCAACGCGTTGGTGCGGAGTACCGGCTGGAATTGGGCAACGTCGCTGAGGTGGTTGAGATTACGTCCTCGACACCACTGGTCAACACGGTTTCCGCGGAACAGCGGGAGGCTAAGGTCGAAGTGCAGGTTAGAGAGCTACCTTTGTCCCGGCGCGACTGGACGAACATGATCGGGCTGGGCACCGGCGTTACGAATCAGGGCAACGGCGTGTCGATGAACGGACTGCCCGGCTCCGGCTTCCGCCTGACGGTGGACGGCACCGATGCAGAGGGAGACCCCGAAGCGCCTTCTCTCGGCATGTCGGGTAATTTCAATCCGATCAAGACGGTCAGCATGGAAGCTATCTCGGAATTTGCGGTTACCAAAGGTATTCCGTCTGCGGAAGTCGCGAATACGATGTCCGGCGGCATCAACATCATAACCAAAAGCGGCACGAATGCATTTCACGGCAGTTTGTTCCTGAACAATCAGGTAGAAGACTTCGCAGCACGCCCGCAATTCGCCACTACGAAAGGAGCGCTGGTCTACAACCAGTTCGGCGCCTCGTTAGGTGGCCGCATCATTCGCGACAAACTGTTCTTCTTCGGCGTCTACGAAGGCTATCGCCAGGTCCGGGCGCAGACCATCAGCGGCAATGTGCCTACTGCAGAGTTCCGCGAGCGTGCGATCGCTGCCGTTCCAGCTTACAGACCCTTCTTCGATCTCTTCCCTTTACCAACGGCGGCGAGCAGCCCCGGCGCGATCAATGCCTTTTTCGTCACGAACGCCGCTAATCCCGGCAAAGACAATCACGGAGTTACTCGGGTTGACTACCACGTGAGAGACAACCTGATCATGAGCGCCCGTTATACGCGCGGGCGGCCCAATGTGACGAACCCCAGGGTTGCAGCCGCCAATCCTCAAACGTTCAACGGTCTGACGGAATCCGGTTCACTAAGTCTGATTTACTCGAGACCTACGTGGACGAACGAAAGCCGCTTCGGTGTCAATCACAACGTAGTCGCCCGTGTTGACGGCATATACGCTCTCGGTCTGGCGGGCATCTCGGGAAACCTTGGCTTCAGCACGGGCGGAGAGACCCTTGGCCGGTCGGGCGAGACGATCTCCTGGGAGAACGTTACCGCTAAAACGTTCGGCCGGCACAACATCAAAGCAGGCGCCATTTCTCTGACTCGGCGCATACGTCGCGAGAACATCGAATCGCCCGACTTGCAGTATACGAACGAGGCGGATTTCCTCGCCAATATTCCAAGCCGGATTCAAGTGACTTTTGGCGTCCTTCCGTTTCAGATGACGCAGTGGCAACTCGGTGGATTTATTCAGGACGACTTCCGCGTTAGCCGCCGCCTCACCCTGAATCTCGGAATTCGGTACGATTACTTTTCCGTACCCAAAGAACGAGACGATCGCCTCTTCAATCTCGCCGACTTCGGCCGTGGCCCCCTGTTGCCGTCCGACAGCATCTACAAAGCTGATTTCAACAACTTTTCGCCCCGTGTTGGTTTCGCGTACATCCTGGACGATGACGGCAAGACCGTCCTTCGAGGCGGAATCGGAACCTTCGTAAACCCGCGCAATATGTTCGGAGGGCCAGTGGATCTCGTCCAGAACGCAATTGACGAGCCCTTCCGCCGAGTGTTTTCGCGTGCTGACGCACTCCAGTTCGACGTCCTCAGGTACCCCGTGGTCAATGCGAATGTGTTGCCGCTGGTGAAAGGCGCTACGCTGGCCCCAGCTTCGGTGCTGAGTGAGGATTACGTCAACCCCTATTCCATTCAGATGCAATTCGGCATTCAGCGGCAACTGACGGACACACTGGTCTTGGAGACAGGCTACGTCGGCACTCGCGGCATCAAACTCAATATGGTTCGTGATCTGAATCAGGTAGACCGCGTCACCGGCGTTCGCCCGAACCCGAGCCTCGGCACCTATCGTGCCTACGACGGCAGCGATCGAAGCCGCTATGAATCGTTGCAAACCTCACTCCGCAAGCGCCTCTCCAACAGCCTTCTCTTCAACCTTCATCACACGTGGGCCAACCAGTTGACCTTCAGCGATGGAGACCTGTTGCTGAACAGCCAGCGCCCGCAGGACAACAACAATCTCCGGGCAGAACGCGGGCCCGGACCAACCGATGTCCGCCACCGTTTCGCTGCCGATTTCCTCTACGAACTGCCATTCGCAGGCCCCGGCACTTCGAATGCGTTTCAACGCCTCGCTTTCGGCGGATGGCAGATCAGCGGGATCTACATCGCCCAGACCGGTACTCCCTTCAGCATCTCCAACCCCTCTTCTATCCCGGGTCAGCGACTGGATTACGTGGGCGGCGACGTTTATCTTGACAACTCACAGGCGGACCTGTTCTATCTCAATCGCGCAGCGTTCCGCGAAGTGCCCCAAATCACC
>DASQEG010000587.1:0-2270 GCA_035633775.1 Bryobacteraceae bacterium | reverse complement strand
TCGGGTAGTCGCCGTGCTCACCAATGAGCAGAACGCCATCGACCGCGATGTTGTCACCAGCCATCGTGAGGGCATCCGCTACCGTGCGGAATATCGGCACGTTGTGTTTCGCCGCCATCCCGCGGCTCATGTCGTTCGACGGGACCTGCTCCGTGAACATGGAGACGATCTTCGAATGCGGGTACGGTGGCTTTCCGTCCTGCTTGAAGCCTTCGAGGTACTTGCCTACGATCACGTCCGCGTGCGAGTTCAGCCGGTACTCCGTGACGATGGCGGCAAGGCGCTTTGGCGTTGGGGATTGCTGCGCTGCGTTCAGCACTGCCGAAGCAGGTGTCGCAAGGAATGTTCTTCGGTTCATTGAATGCCGTATAAGCGAGCCGGCGCTCTTTCGTAACGGAATCTTGCGGGGTTCACCGCGGTAGCTCCTGGTGAGTCTACCAGCACGATCCTTCTGGCAACGCGCTCGTACGCGGCGCGGGGCGCGATGGTACCCTTCACAACCAGAATTTTCTGGCGCTCGGGATAGATGCCGCAACTGACGATCTGGTGAATTGAGTTCGGATGCGAGCGAAGCGTTGTCAGCAGGAGCAGGTTCTGCAGCTCAGGGGTCGAACCATCGACTTCAATGACCGCACTGTGCCCCAACTGGTGAAATTGTGATCCGCCGTGCCGCACTTCGGGTTCCATGTACCGGCCCGCGTGGAGAGATCGAACGATGCCTCGGATGGTAGCCGGGGACCCGTGCAACGCATCACGCTTCCCGCCAACACGCATTCTGAACGTGCCATCAACGCCGACGCGCTTTGCCTCTTCGACAGCCTCGCAATCGCTAATTGCCACCACCCAGCCGACTGCACCCTGACGAAGCAGTTCATGGAGGATGAATGTGCTGTCACCCGCTGAGCCGCCGAGTACGTTATCGCCCGCATCGAAGAGAGCAACCGGGTACTCCGGCGACCGCATCGCCTCGGCTACGGCGTTCGCCGGGTCCGGCAGATTCAGCTGGAGGTCGCCTCGTAAATCCCACAACCTGCCCGAGAGCCGCTCCGCTTCGCGTTGGGCGAGATTAGCATCGCCGTCAGTGACGACGACGGCCGAAGGGCCTACGTGTGGGACGTCGGCGTACTGATACCCGCCGGCCACGCTAGCCGACAGGACGGAAGATCGCTGTTCGAGTTCGATGCTGTCCTCTGTCACGGCCCGGAGCGGTTCGGCATAGGTGTTTTGGTACACGATATTCCAGATCATCGGCGGCTTTGCAATCGCCTGAACCGGACGGACCTCCCTTGCGATCGTACCCGCCAGGATGCGGGCTGCGCGTGCACCTCGCTGCTTCGTGTCGAGATGCGGATTCTGCTGGTATGTCAGAAGAGCTGTGCAGTAGAGTGCGATCTCCGGGGGTATGTTCGCGTGAAAGTCATGAGTCACGACAAGCGGCAGTTCTGGCCCGATCCGGCCGCGCACTCTGCGGAGAATTTCGCAGTCCGCATGCGGAATGTGTGTGGCAACCATGGCCCCGTGCAAAGCGACGTAAATGCCGTCGTACGGCCCGTTCGAATTGAGGCTGATCAAAAGCGCCTGAACAAGCGCCTCGTACGCATGGTCTTCGACAGGTCCACTCGGAGTTGCGCTTGCCGCAAAAATCGGAATCGGCTCGAGTCCGTGACCGCGCGCCGCTTCAAGAAACCCTGCAACCTCGGTGTGACCTTTCGCCCAAAGGTCCAGGTCGGTTGCCTCGATCCGGAACTCGTCAAGCGGCGTAGTTGTCGGATTGAACGAGTTCGACTCGTGCATCAAGGACGCTACGGCCACGCGCGGCATTGGTGTTTACCGTAGCATGTGCTGTCGCTCTGTTATCCTCACGCAATGAAACCGCAAATCACACGCCGCCGCGTCCTGGCCTCAAGTGCGGTGTTGGCGGCTGCACCCGCCGCAGCCGACAGCGCTGCAGCGACGAGTCGCGACTTCCTGCGGCAACTTGGTGTACGCCCCATCATCAACGGAGCGGGCGTCTACACGTTTTCGACTGCTTCTCTGATGCGCCCCGAGGTCGTGGAGGCAATACGATCGGTCAGCAAGCAGTTCGTGCGGCTGGACGAACTACACGATGCGGTTGGAAAACGTATCGCTCAGATGCTGGGCACTCCGGCGGCCATGGTACCTTCCGGCGCGGCGGCGGGATTGACGCTTGGCACAGCCGGGATTGTAACGGGGGAGGACCCGGAGAAGATCCGGAGAATCCCCGACCTGTCCGGGATGAAGACAGAAGT
>DASQEG010000586.1:0-15918 GCA_035633775.1 Bryobacteraceae bacterium | reverse complement strand
ACTCGGCAGCAACCGGCCGGAGAGCCAGGCTCGTAATCGGTGATACGGGGGTAGCTGTGGCCGCTGCTTGTGTGACTGTGTAGGTTCGGCCTGCGATGGTAACGGATCCACTACGGGGAGAACCGGAAAGGTTGGGCGACGCCGTAAGCTTCACAGTCGCGTTCCCAGCCGCTACTCCTCCGTTAGTGATGTTGATCCAGGGCTCGTTTGTGCTCGACTGCCAAACACAGCCTGCACTCGCAACGACGTTGACCGTCACGTCACCGCCGTCTGCCGGGGAATTCCCCGCATTCTGGCCGAGTGTGGAGTTGCAGGTCGCGCCCGGCGTCAGAGAGACCGTGTATATACCAGAGTTGCCAGCGGCATCCGTCGCCACGATGTAGAGCCGTGACTCAGCGGCATCGGTGAACAGCTGCCGTCCGGACCAGCCGCCGGGCAGGAAAAATGACCCGATATGGTTCAGGAACTTGTCGTCATAAAACTGGATTTCGGTCGCAGTTGTATGAGGCCCGAGATCACCACCCGCCGCAACGATGATGCGGCCCAGCGTTGCGGCGTGCGCACCTCCCTGAATACCCTTCACCGCCGCCGAAAACCTGCCGTTGTAAAGGAGGTCGGAGTTCTGATCGGCGGATACCCGAAACAGGGTCGAGCAGCTGTTGAAGAGTCGCTGGCCGTCTTTGGTGAACCAAATGCGACCACACATGTTGAACTGGCCGTGGTACCTGGAATCGTAGAGTCTCTTGTAAGGACCCGAAGAGATGTCGCCCTTGTGGATATCGTTCGGCGACAAGCCGTCCCGTGTCGAATAGACCCATCTTCCGTTTGGATGAATGGCGGGGTGGGACACCCAGTGCAAGGTATCCAGAGCCGTCTCTGCTCCTGTGCTCAGGTTCACGCTGCGCGAGCTGTAACTGTCGAGCGCGAATGCATGAACCCAGCCATTGGCCGCCAGCAGAATCTCGGTCGTGTTCACGGACACGAGCAGGTACTTATCGGTTACCGCGGTGCTTAGATTGATGTAGGAGATCAGAGCGTCGTGTCCGACGGCCGCGTACTTGCCGTCCGGAGAAACGGACAGACTTAGAGGCTCTTTTGGAAGCGCCACAACTCCGGTCAGGGACGTGGCCGGGTCAACAATGAGCAGTTGATCCGGCGCTTTGCTAATCAGAACAAGACGGTCGAGCGACGAGCTGTACTCAATGTCAATCGCCTTGGCGGGGAGCGGTCTGACCTGTCCCCAAATTGGGACAGAGCAGACCAGCACTCCCAGTAGAAGTGCAGCTGTTGAACGTAGACTGGCGAGCAAGCCTCAGACTAACAGTAAAACGGTAAACGGACCATAGCCCGTTCCCCCCATGACCGTCTAGTACTGAAGCACGACTCCTACAAGCACAACTGAGCGCAAACGCAACGCGCGCGGGGGCTCCTGTGCAGTCACAAGGGTCGGTGGTTGCGTTGCGCAGCACCACTTACCGGCCCTAAAACCCGCTGCACTGTCCAAAACCACTTCTGAGAGTAAGCTGACGTCGTTCAGGCGGCGATAACGCTACACGAGGGCCGGTACTTCGATCCGTCGTTCATGCGAAGCTGAACTTTGTCGCGGACCAACTTTTTAAAGCTTGTCTTCTCCGACGTGACGGTCTAGATACCTGGCACGAAGGAAGGCAGTGATTCCGGATTCGTTGGTTTGTGAACACGCCACGGCATTGGTCCTCGGATCAGTGGCGGTAGGCACGACTGCGGGTCACGGCGGCCACTCGGCCGACAATGCTTCGACAAGCGTTCTGAGCCGCAAGCGGAGCAATTTCACCACAGTGAGCTCCCACACGGATTCTTTCCGAAAGATTTCTGACAAAAGCTGCGTAACTATAATGAGATGGCTCCTAACGTCCATGTGTTTGAGACCGTTGCGGAACTCGCCGCAGCGGCGGCCGCTCGTGCTGCCGATTGCATTCGAAGTGCTGTCGCGGCAAGGGGTGGAGCCCGCGTCGTAGTAGCCACCGGAAACTCCCAGATTGCCTTTATAGAAACCTTGACAGCACTGCCGGGAATCCCCTGGCCGGCTACCGACGTTTTTCACATGGACGAATACGCCGGGCTCCCCGCCGCGCACCCTGCAAGCTTTCGCCGCTGGATTCGCGAACGCGTAGCCGAGCGGGTCAGGGCGCGGAACGTTCATTACATCAATGGCGAAGCGTCCGATCTGGCACTCGAGTGCCGGCGGTACTCCGATCTGTTGCTGGAAGGCCCTCTGGATCTGGCCTTTGTGGGAATCGGGGAGAACGGACACATCGCCTTCAACGATCCTCATGAAGCCAGGTTTGACGATCATGCGACGGTGAAGGTAGTGACTTTGGACGAAGCCTGCCGGCGCCAGCAGACGGGCGAAGGACACTTTGCCTCGGTCGACGATGTACCCGGCCAGGCTCTGAGCATGACGTGCCCGGCGCTTATTCGCCCGCGCCATCTGGTTTGCTGTGTTCCCGACCGGCGAAAAGCAGCAGCAGTGGCTGCGGCAGTCGAGGGCCCGCTAACGGAGGCATGCCCGGCTTCGCTATTGCGCACCCATGCGGACGCGCATATCTATCTCGATCGGGAATCTGCATCGCTGCTGCAGCATCGAAAGTAAAGTGAGATTTACGACTGCCCAGGTCGCTGTTCTAATTGGCCTGGTCTCGTTGACCTTTTTTTTCGGTGCGCTTGTGCTGGCGTTTGGGCTGCGCATCGATGCACAGCGCACGTGGCAGCGCTTCGAAGTTCCAGGCCTGCTCTGGCTGGGCACTGCCCTGCTCGCCCTGAGCAGCTGGACACTTGAAGCGAGCAGGCGCTCGCTCCGAACTGCCCTCATCGCGATCTACCGCGGCAGACTGATCGCCACGATTCTGCTCGGGATCATGTTCCTGTGCATCCAGAGCGTCGCCGCAGCCGACCTGCTCGCACAGGGTGTGGGAGCCGCCGCGAATCCTCACGGTTCCGCGTTCTACGTCTTCATGACCATTCACGCGTTGCACCTGTGTGGCGGCATCACGTGGTTGGCCGTCCTGCGGTACCGCAGCGCGCAATTGTTCTCCGGTACGGAGACCGACCTGCGGCATCAAAGGCGCAGCTTGAGTGCGGTTGCCATCTACTGGCATTTTATGGGCGCTCTCTGGCTCGTGCTCTATGCGTTCCTGCGCCGCTGGACGTCCGGTTAGGGCCCGGCGTGAGTCGTGGCATGATGAGTCCGTGACCTGCGCGCACGCAGTTCGATCATGGCTACTGCTCAATCCGGCGGCCCCGAAGCGTCGCGGCTGATCGTCACGCTCGACCAGCTGATTTCCTCCCAACGGCGCTTCGATGAGTGCGCGGCAGCGCTGCTCAGGACCGCGCCCTGGGTTCTCCTCGTTGTGCCGTTCTGGCTAGCACGAGGGGGGCGTGCGCACGCGATTTCGCGCATGGTCGACCGGCTCGAGCAGGAAGGCAGCCTCCCTAACCCGCAATTCCTGCCCTACGATGCGCGGACACTTGCAGCGCTCAGGTCGTCTGCCGCTTCAACAAGCGTTGCCATCGATCGTAACGATCTGCTGAGTCGCAGGATCGGCGAGCAGATTGCCGGCTGGACCGGTGCCCGGGTTGTAGCGCACGACAGCAGCAGTGCGTCCCTGCCCCGTGGCGACCTTTACAGCCTGCAACTGCGTCCACTGCTCGATGCGGTGCGCACTCGGCAATGGGTAAAGAATCTGATTGTCTTCACCCCCGTCGTGCTTGCCCATCAGCTCACCAATGCTCTGGCTGTGGCTTCAGCGGCAGCAGCGTTCGCGGCCTTCTCGGCTCTGGCATCGGCACTGTACATCGTGAATGATCTTGTCGATCTTGAACGGGACCGGCACCACTCGGTCAAGCGACGAAGGGCACTGGCCTCCGGCGCAATGCCGATTCGCTACGGTGTCGTCTCGGCTGCCCTGCTGGTGGTGGCGGCTGTTGCCATCGCCATGCAGTTGCCGGCCGCCGTGGGCCTTCTGCTGGCAGCCTACGCCACTCTTGCTTCGCTCTACTCGTGGACGCTGAAGCGGCTCATGATGCTCGACCTGGTGATACTTGCAGGCTTCTACACGATTCGCATTCTGGTCGGCGGCTGGGCGACAGGCATTCCCATATCCAAGTGGACCCTGATCTGGTCCATGTTCGTCTTTCTGACGCTCGCGATCGCGAAACGACTGACGGAACTGCGTCGGCGGCTGCTAAAAGATGTCAGTCGACAGTACGGCCGAGCTTACCAGGCCGAAGATATCCCCATTCTGCTCTCACTGGCCGCCTCGACCTCAGGGTTGTCCGTACTCGTGCTCGCGCTGTATCTGGAGAGCAGCGATGTGGCGCCGCTGTATCGGCATCCGGAGTTTCTCTGGTTCATCTGCCCGCTGTTGATGTACTGGACCGGACGTCTGCTGATTCTTGCCAATCGCGGCACGCTCGACGATGATCCCGTCCGGTTCGCCGTCACGGACCGCGCCAGTTACGTGGTGCTCGCCCTAGCGATCTGCTGCGTGGTGCTTGCAAGCTAGACTTCAAGTCCGACGGAGCGCATGAGTTCCAGTGCGTTGCTTTTTCGAACGATACCTTCCCGCATACGATAGTCAAAGGCAACCTCACCGTTCTCGATGTGGTCTTCGAAGTGTACGTTGACGGCCCCCCGCAGCTCCTCTGCGATATGGGCGAGCGCAAGGTCATGCGTCGTGACCAGTCCGATCCCGCCCCGCGCTGCCAGCGTTCTCACGATTGCGCGTGCACCAATGAGCCGGTCGTGCGAGTTCGTACCGCTCAGCACCTCATCCAGCAGAAATAGACAGGGCGCGGCTCCGTTCGCCAGGTCCACGACCTGACGAAGTCGTGTGATCTCGGCATAGAACCGCGACTTGCCCTCCAGCACGGAATCCTGGGTTCGAAGGGACGCGCCCACCAGCAGCGGTGAAAGACGGAGGCGGGCCGCGCGAACCGGCGCTCCGGCCTGGGCCAGCGCCGCGTTCAGGCCGACTGAGCGGAGCAGCGTGCTCTTGCCCGACATGTTTGAACCACTGATCAGCAGCAGGCGTGTTCTCATGCCAAGGCAGATGTCATTGCGGACTGCTACACCCTCGGGGATGAGTGGATGCGCGATGGCCGTTGCTTCGAACAGCGGCTCCGGGCTCCCCTCGAGCTCTGGGAAAGGATCCTGAGGATGTTCGGCTGCATACGAGGCAAGCGAACATAATGCCTCGAGTTCGCCTACTGCTTCGATCCAGTCACCGATGTGGGGGCCAGACACAATGCGCCAGCGCTCGATCGCGAATGCGAACTGGGGGCTCCAGAGAACTGGCTCCGCGATCAAAGCAAACATCTGATTGTGAGCCTGTTCGCGCAGTTCAATCAGCCGTCTCAATCGGCGAATCTGCTCAGAAGCCTGCATCCCCTCGGTAGTGATTCTGGCCCGCAGCTCGGCCAGCCTGCCCGAGGCAAACTTCTCCCGCTCAAACCTTCCGAGCAGCTCTGCCAGAACTCGTAAGTCGCGACCGGGCACGTCTACGGAGCTCAGGATGTTCATGACCCGCTGCCGAATGATCGCAAACAGCAGCAACTCAGCCAGCAGTGTCACAAGCACCGGCGTCAACGGCCACAGCTGGAGCATGTAGCCGCTGAACGAGATCAGCATACAGGCTGCCAGTGCAGCTGCTGTGAGGCGGTGAGCGGGCCGTACGCCGACGGCTGGTGCCTTACCCCAGCGCAACAAAGCAGATGCATGTAGTCCCGCGCGCACATCGTCGCCGAGCAGCGCCAGATCCTCTCTGAGGTCAAGGCGAGGGCACAGTTCCTGCACGGCGGTATGCCGCGCGCGAACCTCGTCAGGGCTTGCGGGAGCGAGCAGCCACTGTGCGAGTTTCGCCTCGCCTTCAGCAGTCCGGGCCGTGTTGATTAGCTGAAACAGCGATCCGCGGCCGAACAGGTCCAGGTCATCGGCATACAGGTGCTCGGCACTGCGGAAGCGCTCGCCTGTTTCTCCGGCCTCTGCCCACCGGTAGTCCAGGCGTGCCAGTCCTCGGTGATACCAGGCTGCCGCTCGGGCATCGTGCGACGCCCGCCTGGCAACGCGCTCATGCCAGATGATGAGGGCTGCGAACAGGGCGACCGGAAGCGGCAGGAGCCAGAAGTTCCACCAGGCAAGAGCGGCGCCGGCAACAACCACGAGCAGGCGAAGCGTTCCGATACGGCCGAATGCTGCCTCATGTCGTCTCGCGGCCTCCAGACGGGAACCGAGGCGCTGCTCATATTCTTCACGCACGACCTCAGTGTAGGGCACACGTTTTATAATGAAGTTTCCCCTGCATGCGAGAAATCTCCAGACGCTGGATGGAGGGGCGGGAGAATCGCCTCTGCTTCCGGACGAACAACCGCGTAGTGCGCCCGTTCGACTGGGGGCTGGAATGGACGGCGAACTGGCCCGTTACCGCTCACGTGCATCGCAACGGGCACTCACCTGCCGAGTGGCTTACGCAGTTGAACCAAAGGGCCCTCGAGGCAAAGGAAGACTTCTTTGGATACGAAAAGCCGACAGACTTCCGCCTTGAGGGTGATCTGTTGCGGTTCACCTCGCCTGTACACACTCCTTTCCCCGCGAACAACACCGTAGTCGGTCACTGGCATCCGGCAAAGAACGCGAAAGGACGGGCGGTGCTTGTACTCCCGCACTGGAACTCAACGTTCGAACAGCACGGGGCGCTCTGCCGAGCCTTCCAGAAGCTCGGCATCTCCGCTCTTCGGCTGAGTCTGCCGTATCACGACTACCGGATGCCGCCGGAACTCCATCGAGCCGATTACGCTGTCTCGGCGAACATCGGACGGACCATCGACGCGACGCGTCAGGCCGTCGTAGACGCCCGGTGCTGCGTCGACTGGCTGGAGCAGCAGGGCTATTCACGGCTTGGCATCCTCGGCACGAGTCTCGGTTCCTGCTACGCCTTTCTGACCAGCGCGCACGATAGCCGGCTTAAGGTGAATGTCTTCAACCACTGCTCCTCATACTTTGCCGACGTAGTGTGGACGGGCTTGTCGACGGCGCACATTCGCGAGAGTCTTGAGGGGACCATCGATCTTGAGTGCCTGCGCGAGCTGTGGGCTTGCATCAGCCCGGTTCATTATCTGAAGCAGTACGCGAGCAGCCCGAAGCAGTCGAAGTTCATCTACACCACCTACGACACCACGTTTCTGCCCGAGCATTCACGCGACATCATCCAGCGCATCAGGGATGCCGGTATCCACAACGATGTCGTTGAACTTCCTTGCGGACACTACACACTTGGCGAGTCGCCGTGGAAGTTTTTCGACGGCTGGCACATCTGCTCGTTCTTCGTTACGCGGCTGTAGAGCGACGTCGTATGAGGCCGAGTCCGGGGCGATCCGGCAGGATCAGCTTGCCTGCTGCGACCGTCACGCCTTCGTAAGGATCGTTGCCGATCAGCAGATTCCCGTCGAGATCTGCCCAGTCCACCAGAGGTGAAAGGTGGGCGGCCGCCGTGATGGTGACCGAACTTGAGATCATGCACCCCAGCATGACTTTAAGGCCGTGCGCGCGTGCTGTTTCGATCATCCTGAGCGCGCCGACGATGCCGCCGGTCTTATCGAGCTTGACCACGACACCGTCATAAGCGCCTGCGATCTTCGGCACGTCTTCAGCACGAAGGCAGGCTTCGTCCGCAAGCACCGGAATGTGAACGCGGCTGCGGACCCAGCGCATCTCTTCTTCACGACCCGCCGGAAGCGGCTGTTCGATGAACTCGGCGCCGAGAGACTCCAGCCAGTTGATCTTGCGCACGGCTTCTTCCTTCGACTTGAACCCTTCATTGGCATCCAGCCGCAGCGGCTTTTTGGTGACGCTGCGCACGGCCTCCATCGTCGATTCGTCCTTGTCGAGGCCGACCTTGATCTTCAGAACCGGAAACGGCTCGGCTTCACGAACCTTCTGTTTTGTGATCTCCGGCGTATCGATGCCAATCGAGAAGGTAGTCACCGGCGCAGCCGCCGCATCAAGACCCAACATTCGCCATACAGGCACTCCGAGTCGCTGTCCGGCCCAGTCCAGCATTGCGATGTCTATCGCCGCCTTAGCGGCCCACTGGTCCGGGAGCTTGCTGAAGACGGACTGGGTTGCCGCCCTGTACTGCCGGAAGTCGGAGCGCACCAGCATTGGGGTGAGGCTCTCGACGGCCTTCGCGGCGTTCGCTGCGTTCTCTTTGTAGCGAACGATCGGTGCTCCCTCACCGACGCCAGTGAGACCATCGGCGACCAGCCGGACGTAGAGGTTGTCACGATATTCGCTTGACGACATGGTGGTCGTCCACGTGTGCTTCAGTTTCAGCCGAACAACTTCGGTCTCGACCGCTCTGTCAGCTGCACTCGCAACGAGGCTGGCACCCGCCATGCCAAGTACCGTCCTTCTTGTCACTTCATCTCCTGGCCGACTGGAACAGCTTCATCCAGGGCACAATCACGTCTTCTGCACCAGAGCCGGCTGCGGCGGAAGCGTTTCCGTTTCTCGAACGCTCAGACCCATGCGGTTGATTCCGTCGAACGCAGCGGTTTTGTAGCACTCGGCCAGTGTGGGGTAGTTGAATACGGTGTTGATGAAGTAGTCGATCTTACCGCTGAACGCGAGCACGGCCTGTCCGATGTGCACCAGTTCACTGGAGCCTTCCCCGATGATGTGTACGCCCAAAACTTCGCGCGTGTGGGCATGAAACAAGACTTTCAGCAAGCCCGTTTGATCCCCGATAATCTGGCCACGGGCAATTTCTCGATATTGCGCTTTGCCCACTTCGTACGGCACACCTTTCGCCGTGAGCTCCTCTTCGTTCTTGCCCACCATCGAGATCTCGGGGATGGTGTAGATGCCGTAGGGAAACAACTCGGGAACGGAGACGGCGGGAACAGCGAACGCGTGGCACGCGGCGAGCCTGCCCTGTTCCATCGACGTGGATGCCAGGCTGGGAAACCCAATTACGTCGCCGACGGCATAGACGTGCGGAACATTGGTCTGATAATGCTCGTTGACGGTCAGGCGGCCGCGGTCATCCGCACTCAGGCCCGCCTTGTCCAGGCTCAGCTTTGCGGTGTTTCCCGTTCGCCCGATGCTGTAGAGCGCTTTCTCAGCGACGATCTGCTTTCCGCTGGCAAGGTGGATGCGAACACGATCGCCGTGTTCATCAGTCACTGGCTCGATGGTTCCGACGTCCTCATTCAGCCGCAGCATCACGCGATTCTCACGCAACAGGTAAGCAAGGGACTCTGCAATCTCGGCGTCCACGAACGGCAGCAGTCGGGGACGTTTGTCAATCAGCGTCACCCGCACACCCAGGGTCGCAAACATGCTCGCGTACTCACATCCGACAACACCTGCGCCGACTACGGCCATTGTTCGCGGAAGTCTATCGAGCCTGAGGATGTCGTCGCTTGTGATGATTCGCCGCCCGTCGAAGGGGATGTGCGGATCCATTGTGGCTTCCGTACCGGTAGCGATGACGATGAACTCGGCGGAGAGTGATTGCTGCCCCCGTCCGTCCACATGGTCGAGCCTGAGTCGATGCGCGTCTTCGAAGCTCGCCGTCGCGGCGATCAGCTCAACGTGGTTGCGCATCAACTGATGCCGGGTCACGTCGATCTCGTGCCGGATTACCTGATCGGTACGCAGCAGCAAATCTTCGATCGTGATGTTCTGCTTGACCGAGTATGATACGCCGTAGAACGCACGCTCGCGGTATCCGGAGAGATCGAGGACGGCTTCACGGAACGTCTTGCTCGGAATCGTTCCGGTATTGACGCTGACTCCGCCAAGCACCGTCTTCCGTTCGACCAGCGCAACCCGTTTGTCGAGCTTTGCGGCCTGGATGGCGGCACGCTGGCCTGCCGGACCTGATCCAATGACGATCAGATCGTAATCGTATGTGGCCATCGGCCTTATGGTACCGAACGGGTCAGCTTTTCAGCAGGCCAATGACGCCTGATCCCGTCAATGGTCACTGTCTCGCGCCAACGCTCGTCGAATTGTGCGGCCAGATCGGAGCGGCCGGCAAATACCTTTTTCAATCCAAGGCGAACATGAGGCGGACCCGACTCGTGCTCGAACCGAATGCGCTGCTCGATCTCGGGCCAGGACTCGGTGAGCCCTCCGGCGTCGATCAGCACCACACGGTCCCCGCTAACTCCGAAATTCTTAAGGTGTGCGTCGGTTGAGAACAGTCCCCGCCGCCAGCCGGCCTGCCGCGTAGCCAGCATTCTGTCGAGCCACTGCTCCACCGCATCGTAGTCATCGCGTGCAGCGAGTTCTTCGAGTCGCTGCAGCAGCGTGCAGTGCATGCGCTCAGTCGCGTCCGAAACGGTAAGCCAACCCGGCCAGCCCCCGACCGACACACGTACGGGCGGGAACTCGATAGTCTGCGGCATCAGTGCGGTGCCCTGCAGGTACTGTCTGGCCAGCGTCTCGCCCTGCGTGCTTCGTCCGGCATAGACCGACCACATCTCCCGGGCATGCGCCACATACCAGAAACCCTTCGGGATCGGGAGCAGCAGTGCGTGCAGAACAGTCTTCAGCAGCCGGATCTGCCGCGAGGGTGCATTCAGCAGGCGACGTGCGAAACTGCCGGGCAGCCAGCGCTCAAGCTTGCGCAGCAGTTTCCAAACGATGATGAGCGAGATGATCTCGTTCCGTGAACGCTCCCGCTTGACCACCCAGTGCTCGGAGGCATAGACAACCTTGCCGATACCTTCACCGAGCCGCTTGAGGCGACCGGCCGTGAGTTCGGCTGGGGCTTGAGCGAGGACGGAAGGCGGAGTTACTTGTGCCCCGTGCGACCTGGGGGCAGCGCCTGCGGTTGCCACGGTGCTATTCTTCCACCTTCGAGCTGAAGTTTGTAGAGCAGCTGCTGAGCGAACGACGGCACAGAGCAACTGCGTCCGATTGCTTCGTTTGCGGAGGTACCGGGCGGTAGCTGTAACGTCCAGGTGTTATCATACGAGTTCCGATGGCGACGTTGAAGCAAAGCCTGGCACGTGTACCTGTTCTGGGCTACCTTCTCCGGCTCGCGGTTGACCTGGTGACATTGCCTATCTTCCGAAGTCAATTGGCGCGCGATACACGAAATCACTTCGAGATCGCTGTGCAGCAGGACAGGGAGATTCGCGCGCTAAGACAAACGATCGGAGAGTTGCAGCAACGTTTTGTGGACTTGCAGCGGGAACTTGCAGATGCCAGAAACGAGGTACAGAGCACCAGATCCGCGCAGGTCGAGCAATTGCAGTCAATTGCGGGACACCTGCTGGAGCTCAGCCGCGATACCAGCAGCCTGAGTCATTCCCAGAGGCGTGCACGAGGCGCTTAGCGCATACTCGCAACAGCGGTCGCGCTTTCAACGGCAGCCGAACGAAGCTTGATTGCAGCTTTGACACGAATCCAGAAATCGTCCCATAAATAGTAAGTTTCAAGAGCATGCCGTGCGGCCTGCACTCTGCCTCGAATTTCCTCAGGCCGCCAGGAGCGGAAGCTCTCGACGCATCGTCGGAGGTCAGCGGCATCGCCTTCTTTGTAGACGAGGTCTCCGAGCCCAAGCCTTGACATTCCCTCAAGGAACGGCGGAATGTTGGACGTGAGAGGAAGCGTGCCCTGCGCCAGCGCTTCGAACAGGACGATGCCCAGCAACTCAGCCTGATCGATCACCGTGCCGTCGTAAAGCCGGTGGCAGGATGAAGCGATCATCAGATCACTGTCTCGCACTAACGCATTTCTCTTGTCGTTGCTAACCTCGCCCAGCAGGTCAACTCGACGGCCGGCCGAAGCCTCGCGTAGATAGGCGGTGTAGGGCGCCTCCGGAGCGTAGGGTCCAACGATCCTGAGCTCGCAGTCCGGCGGCAGCCCTGCAATGGTATGCTCGAACCCCTTGTGGGGAAGCACACGGCCAACGCCTACCAGTTTGCCGCGGAATGTAAAATCGCGAGTTGAGATGTCTGTAAGTTCAGAGCGCCACACGCCGCTCCCAACACCGAAGGTCCTGTGGCTAAATCCGGCGGACCTGCGAGCCGAGAACTCGGATACTTCCACGAACGAGTGAGAACCGGCAGGCTGGTAGAACGCCTGAAAATCCTCTCTGATCACCTCGTGACCGTGGGAGGTGAAGAGCAGTGTCTGATTACTCGCGACGCTTGCAATGATGTCGAAGCACGTATCATTGCTGAGAAACTGCTCGATCCAAACTACGTCGTAGCCATACATATCGTCCAGCACTGCCTGAAGAGTACGCGCCGTGCGACGCTGCAGGAACTCGTTACGATCCATGACCATGGAAAACGAAGCGCCGAGTCGTTCGCTCAAGGCGTGCCGGTGATCGCCGAGGCTCGACGTAAGAGCGTACGCATCGCAAATGTCTCCGGACGCAACGATCGACCGCATTGTCTCGTACGTAAACCGCTCGCCTCCGCCCGTTTCGTTAAGCGGGTACAAGCTGATCATCAGGATCTTCAGGCGTCGTGCCCGATTCGTGATCGCATCCAGGACGGGAGAGAAGCTGGTAGCTGTACTCAAGCGGTGCTATCCCACCGACAATTGTTGAACAGGCGGCTGAACACCCGTGAACAAAACCAGATCGGAGATGGCGTAGGTGTCCAGATCGCCTACCCTGGTTACTGCGCTAAGCGCCCCTTGTGACGTGATTTGCCAAACGGAGTATCCTGCCTGACCGACTCGGTCGATCAGCTCCGAAGGGCTACGTCCGAGGCCCTGACGCGCAGGAGGGGTGCATTCAACGCTGACTACCGTTCCAGAGTGGACATTTCTCCGAAAGAAGTTCGCACCGCCTTCAAAGATCATGCACTCCGCTCCTTCAGCATCAATCTTTATAAAGTCGAACACTTCATTCCGCCCGGCATAGTACTCGTTTAGCGTCGTGCACGGAACGGTGACCGGGACAGGTTCTTCGTGCATCTCGCCGAGAAGACGGGGCGGCAGGCTCGACAGAGTGGATGAACCTATGTTGGCACGGAAGGTATTGAACGTTCTTTCTCCCGGGGTATCAGCGAGAGCCAGGTTTTCGAACGTACATATGTAGCTCTGCCGGTGCAGCTCAGCGTTCAACTGCAGCAGCCTGTAAATTTCAGGGTGGGGCTCAAACGCATGAATACGTCCAAAGTGCCCGACCAGTGTTCCGGCGATGGTCGTAAAGTACCCCACGTTAGCACCGATGTCCAGGTACTTCATCCCAGGCTTGAGCCACTGCTCCATCAGCGACACAAGCGCAGGTTCCCAGGCGCCCTGGCGCAAGAGGCGGGGAGTGATCTGAACATCGTCGGAGCGGCAGATCAGGTCGAGGCCCCGATTGGTGCGCGTCAGAATAGTTCCGCGGCCCATGTAGACTGGCGGATGTCTGGCCGCGCTGACAGAGGCGACCAGTGAACCGACAGAATTCCTGAGGGCCTCCAGTTCCTGTCCGACGCGGCCCAGCAGGTGCCGAAAACCATTCGGCGCAGTCCCCGGCCCCTGAAGTCCTGGTAATATGCCGGCCGCCGCCTGGTCGAGAGGCGCCGGGAGGGAGCTGAGTTGCTGCCTCCTGCCGGCGATATTGACCTCCAGCTGAGCGGCTCTATCGGATTCCCAACCGAGGTCCGCTCGTATCTCGTCCGCCCAAACTTTGTGCTGGTCCAGAGCGATTTGGAAGCCCCGAAGACGTTCTGCAACTTGTGCGTGTAACTCTGTCTGCGATGACCGCATGTGCTCCACGGATGCTTGAAGCTCCTGCTGGCGGCGTTCACATTGCTTCGTACGCTCGACGGTCGCGGCGATCTGTTCCTCCAGTTCAGTGTGGAATGATCTCAACTGCTCAGCTTCGAGGTCGTGAGCTCGATTCGTGTCCAGCAACTGAGCGAGCGATTGTCCGTCTGCCTGCAATTGCGTGCGAACCTCCTGCTCGAACGATTCGGTCTCTAGAATTCGCGAAGTGAGATCGATAAGAGTGGCTTCCTGACTGCTTAAGATCGAATCGTGCCCGAATATTCTGGTCAGCTGCTGCGCCTGCTGTGCTGCGGCCTTCACCAGCAGAGCCGATTCGTTTGCGATCTGCCGCCGCAAGTCGCCGAGTTCTCCCCGAAGTTGCCGATTCTCCTCCAGACTGGCGCTCAGGACGTCGAGTATCTTTCGAATAACGGGAACAACTCCGCGGTACGAGCCCTCGCCATCAAAATCGATCTGCTGTAAGTCGTTCAAGGTACCCTGCAGCTCGGTCAGCTGGTGCGCACGAAACCTCGAGCCCGCTCCGTCGACGAAATTGTCATTCATGAGTTGTCCTGTTCCGAGTAGAACGTGAGCTTAGGCAGCTGCAGAATTGACCTGCTGAACTACTTCCACTACGCTAAACTGAGCCAAGGTGAAAGTCTGTATAGTATCAAATATCTTTCCTCCTCATGTGCGGGGCGGATACGAGCTGGGCTGTGAATCCATAGCTGAACAACTGGTGCGTGACGGACATCGGGTCGATGTTGTTACCTCGGCAGTAGTGGGCAAGCTCGACAAAGCTCGGCCGAATACTATACTCAACGTCCATCAAATCTTTGAGCCTGTCTTCGAGTATGAAGACAGCCTGAACCGGGTCGCCGGGCAGTCACCGCTGTGGCTGCAGAGGCGCAGGCAAGCCTTCGGAGGTGTGATTCCTTCCAACGCGCTTGCACTAGCCCGCTTTCTCGAGGCGCACACGCCCGACGTGGTATGGATCTTCAACCCCCTCGGGCTGGGGCCCATAGGAATTTTGGAGTCTGCCCAAACGACGGGCGCCAGATGTGTGATTCACCTGATGGATCATATCGATACGGTGATCTCGCATCATCAGGGCCCCGAGTTTCCATACTATGCGGCACGGTGGCGCAGAGTAAAAGCAAGCGTTTCTGCGATTTCCTGCTCGCGCAAGATCCTGACTGCAAACTCCAGCCTGGGACGGTACCGGTCGCATCGAGTGATCTACAACGGCGTGGACTTTGCTGCAATTCCCAATCGACCGAGGGCGAGCATCAAGGGTTGCGTTCGCTTCGTCTACTTCGGACAGGTTGAAGAGGTGAAAGGTGTGCGGCACATCGCCGAAGCCGCAGCGCGTCTTCGACGTGAAGCCGCAAACGTCGAGTTCGAGATCGACATCATCGGCCGTGGAAGTGAAGAGTTCCGACTTAATCTGCAGCAGTTTATTGAAGCGAACGCACTCCATCGCGTGGTTCGCCTCCGGGGATTCGTTCCAAGGAATGAGATGCTTGACACCCTGTGTGAGTACGACGCTGCACTGATGCTGCTCAGTGACCTCGAGCCGTTCGCTTATGCCCCGATTGAGGCTGCTGCGGCGGGACTGCCTGTCGTCCAGACATTGGGCTCTGGCAATGCCGAGAGCTTGCCGGCCGGGTACCCGCTTGGAGTGGCGGACCGAAGCGACTATGGACATGTCGCTGAGCGGCTAAAGTGGTGCATTGAGAACCGGGCCAGCCTTCCAGCAATCGCGGCGGACCTCCGCCGGCACCAGCAGGCTCTCTGTGACTTTCACACCGTCTCAATGCCTTCTTACCTGCGAGTGCTCAGGGCGGCGAGGCCAGCCAGCACCGCCTTCTCAACGTCGGACCTGATTGCTGCTGACATGACCGCGCGCGGCTACGCTCTGCTCGCCTGAAAAGCACGTAGGACGTTTCGCCACAAGGTGTGGGACACACCATTTGTTATCATCAGCGCGAGCACTTCGAAATGGCTGCCGGGTACTGAGGGCGTGCCACATCGCGCTTTCAGGGTTCCTAAGAGGAGAATAGATGACTTCCCCCATGACTGCGGACAATCCCGGAGCGTTGACGGCCGAGACGTTAAGAGCTTCACTTGAGCGTGCCGCGCAGGATTCACAGTTC
>DASQEG010000585.1:0-12494 GCA_035633775.1 Bryobacteraceae bacterium | reverse complement strand
GGGATTCGGGTGAGACTGTAGCCGGCATAGAAGAAAAGCTTGTCGCGAATGATCGGACCGCTCACGTTCGCCCCTCCGCGATGCTCCTTGTACGGCACCTTGGTGGGGCTGAAGAAGCTTCGTGCATTCAAGGCGGAGTTGACCAGGTCGTAGTACAGGCGCCCATGGAACTGATTGCCGCCGCCCTTGCTGACCATCGAGAACTGCGCTACACGGGCGAATTCAGCACTGTTGTTGACGGCCACCACTTGCAGATCCTCGAAATCCTGCATGTTCTGGACAAGATTGTTCGAGCCGTCATTGGTGACGCCGTCCATGTTCTGCGCGATCTGAGTCCCGGGCTGCCCCGCGAATCTTATGCTCCAGCCGCCCTGTGCTGTTTGAATGTTGGGAAGCGTCGTCATGTAAGCCTGCGGGAAGAAGCTCTGGCTCAGCGGGCTCTCAACGAACTGCTCGCGGTTGAAGCCCCCTGAGATCTGGCTGCCTTCGGTCGCAATCACCGCGACACCTTCGGTCACCACTACCTCGGTCGCGACGGAGCCAAGCTCGAGTTTCGGATCAACACGACGCAGCTCGCGTGCGCGGACCAGGACATCATCTGCGATGAAGGTTTTGAATCCGCCAGCCGTAGCTGTGAGCCGGTACGTCCCCTGGTTGACGAACGGCACCTCGAAATCGCCGTTTTCAGTCGTCTGGACCTCGCGAACGTTGTTCGTCTCCTTGTTCGTGAGAGTGATCTTCGCATTGGGCACAACGGCGCCGGACTGATCTGTTACGTGGCCTCGAATCGTCGCCAGATCGCTTTGCGCCCACGCTGCACCAGCATGTACGAGCGCAAGCACCAGCAGGCAGACTGCACGTCGGAACACCATAGACCCTGACCCCTTTCAAGCGACGAAATGCTTACAAGCGGGTTAACCGCCAGGAAACCTGTGGTACAGATATAAACTCCCAGGGCAGTCCATGTCAAGAAACAAACTGCGTTTTCAAAAGAGAAACGATTCTGCAAGGCAGGAACGGAGGCGCCGATGAGGGTTGGAGTGCTTGGACTTGGGTTTATGGGCAGTACGCACCTGCAAGCCTGGGCAAAGGTGCCCGAGGCGCAGGTCATGGCGGTGATGAGTCGAAACGAAAAAAGGCTCTCCGGCGACCTGTCCGACGTCGGAGGGAACCTGAGCATACCCGGTGCGGGAATGGACTTCTCCGGCTACAGAAAGTATCGAAGCGTCGAGCAAGTCCTGATTGACCGCGACGTCGATGCCGTCGACATCTGCCTGCCGACCTACCTGCACGAAGAGGTTGCGACCGCGGCATTGCAGCACGGCAAGCATGTTCTTGTGGAGAAGCCAATGGCGCTCGACGGGGCAGCGGCCGAACGCGTTGCCGCAGCCGCAGAAAAGCACACCCGGGTACTCATGGTTGCGCACGTTCTGCGGTTCTTTCCTGAGTACGCAGGGCTTGTAGAGCTGGTTCGGTCCGGCAGGCTTGGCCGTGTGCGTTCGGCGATATTTCGACGCCGAACTGCGGTACCCACGTGGGGCGAGTGGGAGTTCGACCGCACGAAAAGCGGAGGGGGTGTGTTCGATCTCCTCATTCACGACGTCGATATCGCCCTCCAGTTGTTTGGCCTGCCCACCGCGATTAGCGCTGTCGGCCATGAGAACCTGCGCGGCGGCGTGGACAGCATCACGGCCCAGTTCTTCTGCCGCGAGGCGGATGCCGTGACGATTACAGGCGGCTGGCACCATCGCGGCGCGTATTCGTTTTCGATGGAGTACACAGTCCTGGCTGACAACGGAGTCGTGGAGTTCAGCTCTGACGGCAAGCCTGCGACCGTTTACTGGAAAGACGAGACAAGTGAGCGTTTGCCTGCTCAGGACGTCGATCCGTTCACGGCGGAGCTCAGCTACTTCATCGAATGCTGCCAATCGGGTCAGCAGCCGCTCCGTTGTTCACCGCACGATTCCGCTCTCGCGGTGTGGGCGGCGAAGGCAATGGTCGACGCGCGAGGGGAGAACGGTGCGAAGGTCGAGTTCCGCGCACAAGCGACTGGCTCGTAGCCGGTCAGCCGGCAATCGCTTCCAGCCCTTTCAACGTGGCCTGCACAATCTTTGGTGCCGCTTCCCGTTCGAGGTAGCTGGTCTTCGCACGCCAGGTCTCGTACCCGCCCTGCTCGTGAGCCTCTACTGTGGGCACGTACCCAACATGGTCATTCGACAGCCCGATAAGGAACTGGCGCGGCAAGGCACTCTTCTTGCGAACCTCAAGTCCCATCTCGACGAACGGCTCGCCCGCGAATGCGACAAGGGCTGTGTCGCCGATGCGCAGAGCCTGAACGGGCACGCGCTCCCGCGGGTTGAATGTTTCGGCCATGATCACCGTCTCACGGGCATAGACCAGCGGCATGTCCGTGAGCTGCCCTTTCGGTGATGCCTCCGCGAGCAACTTACGGGCAGCCCGAACTTCATCGGCGGACGGCAGCCGCACCGCAAGATCCAGCCACTCCTCAGAGGCGCCAAGTTCGGCATCGTCCGAGTAGCGAAGTCCATCGAGAACGCGAGCGGACTCGTCAGCAAGAATCCTGGCCACCTCGCGAATCTGCGTGTAGGCCGGCCGGCGCTCAGACCGGCCTTTCATCACGTCGATGTTGTTGATGTCACCCTGAGCACCGTTCGTCAACATGGCAACAAAGGAAGGATCGCCGGGGCCCGAACCCACGCCCATGCGCCTGGCCATGTCCGAGGCCCACCAGGCGAAGTAATCAGCGGAAACGTGCCCGGGCCCGACTCCCCCTACGTAGTGGAGCGAATAGTTCCCCACCAGTGCCAGTGGCTTTCCATCGGCCCGCTGCACGGACAGGATGCCCACGGTCGGGTCGGTTGGCCCTACGGCTCGGATCACGTTGGGATTGCCGACGCCCGGATTCGTCTTTACGCGATCAGTGCCGCCAAACGGATTGGGCGGCATGGTTCCGGGCTTCAGTTCGTAACGACGGTTAAACGCAATGCGCTCCTCGCGGCCGAACCCCAGTCCGATCCGTGCGGGCTCCAGGCGCGCCACGGCCATGCGCGTTGAGTCCACAATCCGGCGCGTGAGAAAGTCGAGGTACCCCGGGTCGGGCTGCGCCTGGAACACATGCATGGTCGTCGGCGCGCTATGTGTGTGCGTGCAGCAAAAGACGATGTTCGCCTGCGGCACGCCGGTTTCCGCCTCGATTGTCTTTTTAGCTTCGCGTGTGACGCTTGCCGGAAGGACGCAAACATCCACAAGGGTCAGGACGACTCTGCCACTGCCATTGTCGAGGACCAGTGTTTTCGCAAACAGGTCATCGTGGATGTCGCGGCTGCGGCCTTCGGTGAAGTTGCCCGCCAAAGAGCCACCGACGTGCGGATTGATGTTTGCAGCGGCAGCACCCGCTCGAATCCTGCCCCGCACGGGCTTCATCACTGACGGTGAACTAGCTTGTGCAGCAGCCGCCGCTGCAGCGAGGTTGGAAGCAAGAAACTGGCGACGCTGCATCTGAAGCCGCCTTTCAACCCGGCAGAACTTCGCGCCGAGTATGGTCGTAAGTCATGCGCCTGCCGGATGAAAGTGCTTCGTCGGCCATAATCACGGCCACTGAATGCGCGTATCCCGCCTCGATCGGCGCAACGGGCTGCTGGCGCGACCTGATGCAATCGATCCAGTTCCGCATGTGGTGAGGCGTCTCCGGTCTGGGTAAATCGATCGCGGCCGTGAGCTTATCCGGTTCGCCGGAGCCCTCACCACTGGCAGTCCATGTGTCTCGCGAGGACAGGCTGCGTGCGTCGAGCGTGCCGCGCGTGCCAAACCACTTTGCAAAGTTGCCTGCACCGTTGCCGAACATTGTGCAGTACCGAACGAGAGGACCATCGGGATACTCGAGGCTGACTTCGACCGAATCAGGAGCGTCGAAGGTGCCTTTCCAGCGATACGTGTTGCCGATGGCTACCACGCGTCGCGGAAACTGCAGGCCAGTCACATAGTGAACGAGGTCAATGTAGTGGACCATCAGGTTGGTGTGCGGCCCGCGGGAGAATTCGCGGAACCCGTACCAGTTCTGATACTGTGTCGGATCAAACTGCCGGGGTTTCCGGTCGCCCAGGAAAGCCTTCCAGTCCACGTCTTCCGGCGTTGGCTTCTCGTTGGCAAAGGCATCCCCGCCGTAACTCATCCAGTACGGACTATAGCCGTTGCGCGCCTGCTCGACTTTCAGAATCCGTCCGAGCTGACCCGAGCCAAGAAATTGTTTAGCGCCCTGTGATTGCGGGTAACTCCGCATTTGCGTCCCAACCTGCACGATCCGGTCCGACTTTTTGACCACGTCGTAAGCCCGGACCAGCTCCTTCATGTTCATGGCCAGCGGCTTTTCGACGTATACGTCCTTGCCGGCGCGAATTGCTTCGATCAGCTGCGTGCAGTGCAGATGGTCGGGAGTTCCGATGACGACCGCATCGATGTCTTTGCGGCTGAGCACGTCCTCCATGCGAGCTGTTGCGAAGGGCGTCTGGCCGCTGAACTCCTTAACCTCTTCCTGAGCCTTCTCGCGTTTCTGGCGCCACGTGTCACATACCGCGGCCACGTCAAGCTGTGCCTCAGGCCGGATCTGCAGCAGTTCCTTCAACAGTCCCCTGCGGCCACATCCGATATTCGCCACACGCACCCTGTCGTTTGCGCCGAGCACGCGAGTGTAGGACCCGACGCTCATTGCAACGGCCGTTCGCGTCAGAAACGTCCGCCTGTTTTCGTTTGTGCCAGACAACTTGCTGCCCTCCTCTGCTTAAGCCGGATGCCTCTACTTTACTCCCGAATGGAGGTGCGAGTGCAACAAATGTTTTCCCCGCGACGCGCCTGTTTCATTACGTGAACCGGCGACCTTGCGATGCCCTTGTTGCCCGGGGTATGATTTAGCTCATCTCGGGCGTACATCGACTCGCTCCTCAGGAGGCCAGCCCATGAAACGGCGAACTCTCTTCTCACAGTCTCCGGCTTTCTCGTCGGGTCTTGCAGCGGCGGGTTTCCCTTATGCCGATGCACCGGCGGGCCCATTGTTGAGTACCGGTTTTGCCGATCGCGACATAACTCCCGACATCGGGATGGAGCAGCCCGGAGGCTATGGAAAGGCTTACCTCCGCAAGTTCCACGATCCCTGCAAAGTGCGCGCCGCAGTCTTCGACGACGGTTCTCATCGAGTTGCTCTGGTCGGGGTGGACGCTCTTGTGATTCCGCGACATGTCGTAACGGCAGCACGCGAAGAGATTCACGCCCGCTGTGGGATCTCGCCCGGTGCGGTGATGGTGGGTGCATCTCACTCGCATTCATCAGGGCCGACCGGAATGGTGCTCGAAGGCGAGTACGATCATGCATCGCCGCTGGTCCGTAAACTGGCGTACGAGCATTCCTCGATGGCGAACACTCAGTACCTTAAGCGAGTTCAGGCTGAGATTGTGCGAGCGGTGTGCGAGGCTGACGCTTCACGCCGTCCGTCCGCATGCAGCTTCGGAACGGGTCGGGAAGATAAAGTAGCATTCAACCGGCGCTTCCGCATGCGAAATGGCATGACGTGGACGCACCCCGGGCAGGGTAACCCCGATCTTCTGGAGCCCGCGGGCCCAATCGATCCGATCGTCAGCGTCATCGGGTCCTATGATGCCGAAGGTCGGCTAAAGGGATGCGTGGTGAACTACGCATGCCACGCGACAACGAGCCCGGACGGCATATCGGCCAACTGGATCTACTACCTCGAGAAGACAATCCAGGGCATGCTTGGTCCGGGAGCGACCGTCGTTTTTCTGCAAGGCTTTTGCGGCGACATCACCCAGGTCGATAACCGGAGCCCTTACCAGAGTCCTTCCGGCGATGAGTACGCACGACTGGTGGGCGGTCGTGTAGCTGCCGAGGCGGTTCGCACGCTCCTGAAATCGCATGCAGGTTCAGCAGGTCCTGTCGCCAGCCGCTCGCAAACCATCCGCCTGGCCCGGCGGAAGCCGAGTCATGAACGCGTGAAGCGATGCCTCGATATCGTTGCTCAGGATCCTAAGCAAGTGGGAGCCACTGAGTGGATCTTTGCCAAAGAGATCCTGATGCTGGATGCTCTTGTATCCAAGTGGCCGTCGATTGAAGCCGAGGTGCAGGCGCTACAGGTTGGACCTGCCGCGATGGTCGCGACCCCGGGCGAGATGTTTGTGGAGCTCGGTCTTGACATCCGTAAGGGCAGCAAGTTTCCCGTTACCATGCCGGTCGAACTGGCGAACGGCTCTGCTGGGTACGTCCCGACTGAAGAAGCACTCGGGAAGCGGGGTGGCGGTTATGAGACGCGCCTGACTAGCTACTCAAATCTTGAGCCGACGGCGGGCACACGCTTTGTGCAGGCTTCAGTGCAACTGCTCGGCGAGTTGAAGCCGGCGCCAATACCGCGCCGTCCCGGAGCGGCGCCCTTCGGGACAAGCCCAACGGGGATAGGCTCGGGACCGTGGAGTTATGGAAACGTGCCGCCGGAATTGTCGTGAGGTTTAACCGATGAAGCGAAGATCCATCCTTCAATCAGGTCTTTGGGCGGCAGCAGCTCCATCTGTGTCCCTTGCGCAACCTGTGCTGTCGGGAGCGGGTTATGCCGAGCGCGACATCTCGCCCAATATAGGCATGGAACAGCCCGGCGGATACGGTAAGTCGTACCACCGCAGCTTTCATGACCCATGCAAAGCGCGAGCGGCGGTATTCGGCGATGGAACAAATCGAGTCGCCGTTGTGGGCGTGGATATCGGTCAGGTGCCTCGTTCAACTGTCCAGCATTGCCGGCAGGAGATCGCAAGGCGCTGCGGCATTCCTTCTGACTGGATCCTGATCAACGCATCCCATTCCCATTCGAGCGGTCCCATCGGCGGAGTTGAACCGGGCGAGTACGATCGCGCGCCTGAGCTGGTCCGCAAGTTGGCGTACGAAACCACGACGTTGGACAATCCCGTCTACGTCGATCGCGTTCGCCGCGGGATTGTGGACGCGGTCGTGTCAGCCGACGCGAGTCGGGCCGATCTGTCCTGCGGAGCCGGCGCGGGACATGAGGCCGAGGTCGCTTTTAACCGCAGGTTCCGAATGAAGAATGGGCAGACGTGGACCCATCCAGGGCAGGGCAACCCCGATATTCTCCGCCCGGCCGGACCCATCGATCCAGTCGTCGGCGTGATTGGCAGTTGGGATCACAGTGGGCGTCTGATTGGCTGCGTCGTGAACTACTGCTGCCATGCCACAACCAGCCCCGGAGGTATCTCGGCCAGCTGGATCTACTACCTGGAGCAGGCGATTCGTGGCGCGTTTGGTCATCAGGCTGTGGTTGTTTTCCTGCAAGGCGCGGCCGGCGACATCACGCAAGTCGACAATATGAGTCCGTTCCGTCCGCCGTCTGGCGAGGCGCAGGCCAGAACCGTGGGCGGATCGGTGGGCGCGGAGGCTGTCCGGGTCCTCCTCAGCATGCACCGTGGCAAGCTGGCGCCCGTAGCGGCACTGAACCGCGTTGTGCGGATGAAGCGACGCGCCCCTTCGGCGGCAAAGGTCGCACGGGCTCTCGAGACGGTTGGGAAAGATCCCAAACAGGTCGGGCTTACCGACTGGGTTTTCGCGAAAGAGATCGTTCTGCTCGACGCGAAACTGAAGTGGCAGCCTGAGGCTGAGGTAGAGCTTCAGGCAGTACAGGTGGGTCCTGTTGTGATACTTGCGACACCAGCCGAGCTGTTCGTCGAGTTCGGACTGGACATGCGTAAGCGCAGCCGCTTCCCGCTCACGATGCCGACAGCGTATTCGAATGGTCAGGTCGGATATGTGCCGACTTCGGAGGCTCTGGGCCCTCGTGGTGGCGGATATGAGACACGTCTCACCAGTTACACGAACCTGGTGCCCTCCGCCGGCGCCGAAATGACAGACATCTGCGTGGAACTGGCACAGAAGTTGAGCCCTGGTACTCTGCCCGAGCCCGCTCGAGCCCCGAAGTTCAGCAAGGACGGCTCAGGCATCGGGCCCCGGCCCTGGCCTTACGGCAATGTTCCGCCGGAGCTCTCATGACCGGAGGATTGCGTGACCGCGCCGGGTTGTTAGCCGAGATCGCGAGCTTCTTCTGGGGTCGCAAGTGGTGGTGGCTAACGCCGCTGGTGCTGCTGATCGTGCTTGTCTCCGCGCTGCTCGTCTTTGCGCAGGGATCCGCACTCGCGCCTTTCATCTACACCTTATTTTGAGCGCTTCTCGACGATGCAGCTTTCGATGACAAGCGTGTCCAGGCCGCTGCGCTCGAATGTGCTCAGTGCGTCTGCTGTCGAGGCGACGATTGGTTCGCCTCGCAGGTTGAACGAGGTGTTCAACAGGACTGGTACCCCCGTGCGTGCTTCAAATGCAGAAAGCAGTGCGTGATAAAGAGGTTGACTGCTCTGGTGCACCACCTGGGGCCGAGCGGTTCCGTCAACGTGAGTGACGGCTGGGAGAACGGTGCGCTGCTGCTCCAGCACTGGCGTTACATACAACATGAACCGCGCCGGATAGAGGTCGGGCGCGTTTGGCATCTCGAAGTATTCTGCTGCGCGCGAAGCAGTCACTGAGGGCGCAAATGGCCGGAATGGCTCGCGAAACTTGATTGCCCGGTTAACGTGATCGCGCATGCCCGCCTGCCTGGGGTCGGCAAGAATGCTGCGATGCCCGAGGCTGCGTGGGCCCCACTCGAAGCCACCTTGCACCCATCCGACGACTTTGCCGTCTGCCAGCCTCCGTGCGACTTCGCTTACCAGTTGTTCCCCGGAGAACTCGCCAAACTGCAAGCCGCACTGGCGGAAAGCTCTCGCAGCGTCCGTCGCAGGAGCCCCGAGGTCTGCGCGTTCGAGCACGGATCCGCGAGGGCGCGTTTCCACCATGTGCCAGGCGTACAGCGCCGCTCCCAAAGCTCCGCCGCTGTCGCCCGCGGCTGGCTGTATATAGATGTCGTCGAACCCGCCCTCGCGGAGCACCCGGCCATTGGCGACGCTGTTCAGTGCGACTCCTCCTGCAAGACAGAGCCGATTCAGGCCCGTGCGCTCCCGGGCGCGGTTCGCCAGCCGGAGTACCGCTTCCTCAATCACATGCTGGACGCTTGCGGCGATGTCGGCATAGCGGGTTGACGCAGGGTCGTCAGGCTTAAACTCCGTGCCAGGCGCCCGCGCCGCCCCGAATAGCTGCTCGAACTTCCTGCTGTACGTTTGCGACGTTGAATAAGGGAACGAGAAGTAACTCAGATCGAGCTCGAAGGATCCGTCCGCGTGTAGCCGGATGACGCGGCAAACGTCCTCGACGTACCGTGGCGTGCCAAAAGGAGCCATGCCCATTACCTTGTACTCGCCCTCATTCACCTCAAACCCGAGGAAAGCCGTGAAGGCGCTGTACAGGAGTCCGAGTGAGTGTGGGAAACGAATCTCGTCGAGCAACTCGATCCTGTTGCCGATGCCTTTTGCGATGCTTGTGGTCGCCCACTCGCCCACACCATCGATGGTCAGGATTGCCGCGTCAGCAAACGGCGACACAAAGAAGCAACTCGCTGCATGCGACAAATGATGCTCGGAGAAAAGAATCCGGTCGCGGGAGACGCCGATCTCCTGTCCGATCAGCCTGCGGATTCCGAGCTTGTCGCCGGCGAACGTCAACATGGATTCGGCGAACAGCCGCCGCGAGCGCGGCCACGTCGCCAGTGCACTAAGGAGAAGCCGCTCCAGCTTCAGAAAGGGCTTCTCGAAATAGACAACGTAGTCCAGATCCTCAGCCCGCAATCGTCCGTGCTTGAGGCAGAAGTCGATTGCGCGCCTGGGAAACGACGCGTCGTGTTTGCGGCGGGAGAAGCGTTCCTCCTCGGCGGCGGCGACGATCGCACCATCGGATATCAGCGCCGCGGCCGCATCGTGGAAGTAGCACGACACGCCCAGGATATGCATCAGAACTGCCGCCGTGCGGCGTGCGGCTCCGACTCGGTCGAGTTGTCATGCCGATGCCAGCCCATCGCTCGCATCGGATTAGACCTGAAGCGAACGGCCACCGCAAATGGCGCAACAAGCGTGAAGTAGATGATCGAAAGCAGGAGCCGTGCCTGGACCGATGCGGCCCGGTGTGCGAAAGCTCTCCACTTCAACCAGATTTCGTCAACGTGCCGCAAGGGCCCTCCGCACACGTTCGAGGTTCGCGCGCGCAGCCTCGAATGAAGGCCGGATAGACAGCGCACGAGAAAATGCATCCGCCGCCGCGCCGACGTCGCCTTGTCGAGCGAGTGCGATGCCAAGATTGTTCAACGCATCCGCGTAGTCAGGGCGAAGATGGACGGCTTGCCTGAAGTGAACGATTGCTTCGGGGAGACTGCCCTGGCGTGCAAGAAGTACGCCGAGGTCGTAATGTGCTTCCGGCAACGCAAGATCGCCAGCAACGGCTGCACGGTAGTGACGGATCGCGTCTTGCCCGCGTCCTTCGCGTGCGTGCAACTGTGCGAGTGCAGCCTGCGCTCGCGATGACTCGGGTTGCATCGCCACGATGCGCTCCAGCTGCGCCCGAGCTTCGGATACCTTGCCGAGTGCAGCGAGCGAACCCGCCATGTTGTAGGCGGCTTCAATGTAAGAAGGATTGAACCGTAGCGCCTCTGAATAGTTCTGCACCGCTTCCTGGTGACGTCCAAGGCGGGCATTCGCAACACCAATGCCGAAGTGTGCCAGGTCGAATTCGGGATCTAATGCCAGTGCCGCTTTGTGAGCCTCGACTGAAGTTTCCTGCTGCCCTGCATCGGAAAGCGCTGCACCCCGCGATACGTGCCATGCTTTTCGATCAGGGATCAGCTGCAACATACGAGTCAGCACCGCAGCGGCCGCTTTTGCATCACCGCTTTCGCGCAGCAGGGACGCGTAACGGCCAAGCAGATGTACGTCAGCGGGACGACTGCTCACAGCAGTCTCGAAAACCTGCCGGGAGTCACGACGTATGGCGTCGACATCCTCAGTCATCTGTAGTGCCGCAAGCCGTTGTGCGTTCCCTTGCTGCCCTGTGAACGGCGGGCGGCGCAACATCGCCGCAACTTGTAACCGCAGATTCCGCTCATCCCACCCCGTGATGGGCAGGGTCGCCCGGACCCGGTCCATCCGAGGCGTGTTGTGAACGCCCAGCGCACGGCTGATATGAGTTGCGAGTGTGAATGTGCCGTTGGGCGTGAAATGCACATGTTCCCAGAACATATCCGCGCCTGTTGCGCCAAAGTGCTGTTCGGCGTCGACCAGCGTTGCACCCTCGCTCGGTGCGATCTTCCGAATGATGTCGTTGATTGTCGAGTCGGCGCGGACCCGGAGAAGGTCATAGTCGCGAGCACTTCGGAAGTGCCGGAGCGCCTCGTCGGTCCGCCCCTCTGCAATGAGTTTGGTCCCCCGTCGAAACTCGTTCGTTGCGTCCTGCCCCGCGGTGTCAGCAAACGGCGGGCAGTCTTTGAGATTCACCGGCACGGTGACAAGCAGCACGCGGGCTCCGACCTTCCGTCCCGTGCGGACGACCTCAGAAAGATTCTCGCGGAAGCTCTGGTACATACCGGCCAGGCGGGCATCCGATGCGGGTATGCGCTGCTGAACGAACATTTCGAGGCCGCGCCACTCCCTCGGCTGGTCCCGCTGCAGAAGGCGCGTGAGTACCTGACCTGACCGCGTCGCACTTGCGAACGTGACTGCCCGAACCAGAGATCCTGGCAATGCTGCGTGACCGAACACGGTTGCAGGTCCATAGGGGCCCACGGCCTCATTGTTACCGGCAAGCACGACGAAGACGTCCGGTGCGAGTTGGGCAGAGTCGCGGGCGATCGGGACCATCACATGCGAGTTGATCGCTGTCATCGCAGCATTGTGGACCTGCCAGCCAACTTGCGGCTGCGCACTGCGGAGCATGTGCTCCAGCATCGGCGCCAGCCCGAGAGCAGGCTCGGGGAAGCCCATTGCGGCGGATTCTCCCAAAATGAATACGCGCCTCGTGCTGGGCGATTTGTCCGACGCCACCTTGTCCGGGGCGGGAGTCCGCGCCAGACCCTGAGGAAAGAATCGGCGGCCAAACAGGTCGTTCGTGGCGAATGCAGCTTCGCCCGGAACTGGAACCCAAAATGAAGGGTCGAAGCCTGCTCCGGCGGCACGGAGAAGAAGTTCGGTACCGCCGAAGACGAACACGGGTACGCCGATGACGAGCGCGGCGCGGATCAGCCACTCTTTCCACCGGGCGCTCATAGACCGACTTACAGGGAACGAATGCGTACCCGCTTGAACTCCAGCCAGCGTCCCGCCTGGTGTGCCTGCAATTCAATATGCCCCGGCTCGAGATCGGTGAGTTGATCGTACTCAAGGACCGTGTCCCCGTTGATACGAACCCAGCAGGATCGGCCGCGAGCGGTTAGCTGAAACAGGAACCATTCCTCATCGCGGATCGGGGGGTACTTCGCTCGTCTGCGATAGTAAAGTGACCCG
>DASQEG010000584.1:0-11248 GCA_035633775.1 Bryobacteraceae bacterium | reverse complement strand
TCGCTAGAAAATTTTTGAAACAGGAAACTTTCGCGTCAGGCTGATCGTTATTACTTGCAACCCCGTTACGGCGGGCGCGTCACCCCAACCACCCAACATACGCGCCCGCTTCCCTATTCTGTAAACATTCCTTCGAAGAGGACCGTGCTGAGATAACGCTCACCCGCGTCGGGCAGCACAACAACCATGGTTTTGCCGGCCATCTCCGGTTCGCGCGCCAGACGTACCGCCGCGGCGACCGCAGCACCGCACGAGATGCCGCAAAGAATCCCTTCCTCTCGTGCCAGCCTCCGCGCCATCTCCACGGATTCGTCGTTCGTTACCTGCTCAACGCGATCCACCATGTTCATGTCGAGCGTGTCCGGGATGAAACCAGCACCAATGCCCTGAATTTTGTGTGGACCAGGTTTCAGATCCTCGCCATTGCGTTTCTGAGTAATGACCGGGCTGTGGGTCGGCTCTACCGCAATGGATTGAATGGGTTTTCCTTTTTCGTGCTTGATATAGCGGGAGACTCCGGTGATTGTTCCGCCCGTACCGACGCCGGACACCAGCACGTCGATACTTCCTTCCGTGTCGTCCCAAATCTCCGGGCCTGTTGTCTCGAAGTGAATCTGTGGGTTCGCCGGGTTCTTGAACTGCTGTAGAAGCACGTAACGCTGTGGGTCCGATTTCGCAATCTCTTCGGCTTTGCCGATCGCACCTTTCATCCCCAAAGGTCCTTCGGTCAGCATAAGGTTCGCTCCGAAAGCTTTCAAGACCTTGCGCCGCTCGAGAGACATGGTCTCAGGCATGGTGAGAGTGATGGGGTAGCCCCGGGCTGCAGCGACATAGGCGAGAGCAATCCCTGTGTTGCCGCTGGTGGGCTCAATCAGCTCCTTGCCCGGCCCCAGGATGCCTCGCTTTTCGGCATCCCAGACCATCGACGCGCCGATGCGGCACTTAACCGAGTACGCCGGGTTGCGGCCCTCGATCTTGGCCAGCATTGTTACCGGTGCCCCACCCGTAACTCGATTCAGCCGAACGAGGGGCGTTCGCCCGATACTCTGTGTGTTGTCCTCGAAGTACATATCGTAAGCCTCGTTATATGTCCCAGGTCGGGACGTAGCTGCCTTCGCGTTCGCGCCAGCGGCGCGTCAGATCCCCAAAGCTCGTGGTATCGACAACGTGCGACACTGCGTGTTCCACTTCGCGCCACATGTCGCAAAACGGACTCCCGGGATCGTGCCTGGTCGCCGCCCGTCCAGGCTTCCGGGATTCTGTATAGCGAATCACCTGCCCCACCGTGATCGAATCGGCCGGTCGCGCCAGCAGGTAGCCGCCTTCAGCGCCACGCTTCGACTCCACGAACCCTGCCTGCTTAAGGCCAGCCAAGATCAGCTCCAGGAACTTTTGTGGGATCTTCTGCCGCCGCGCTATGTCGGCGATTTTGACAGGCTCACCCGGGTTCTGAAGGGAAAGGTCGAACAGGGCCTGAAGCGCATACTCCCCCTTGACCGAGATGTTCATACCGACAATGATCCTATCCCCACTCGGAAATAGAGATTAAACGAACGGAGTCGGTTACGTCAAATGCGGACGCCGCGGAGCTCATAATCCTCGAGATCCAGCCAGCGGTTGGCAGCCGTATTCTGCACGAACGTCAGGCGGTCGATGATGCAGGAGTGCGTCGGTGCGGACTCCGTCCAGCGCCGGCGCGCAAGTTCGTACACCTCGCAAACTGCTTCGGGCGGAAGGCCCTGAGCAAGCGTCACGTGGGGATGGTAGTGCCACGGTTCGTCGAAGTGCAGAACGCCCGTGTTGAACGCATCGTGCAACTCGTGCAGATCGCTTCGTCCGCGTTGCACTTCTGCAAACACGACGGAACTCTGCTCGAACACACGGATGTGCGGCATTTCGATCTCAAACGGAGAGAACTCGGCCACACGCACGCGCAGGTCCTGCACCGCGGATTCCGGGTCAGCGGACAACGGTCTGGGGGGCAGAATTGTGACGTGGGACTGAGCCACGCAGTCACTTACCAATTCGCGCCGCAGTTCCGTAATGAACTCACCGAGCGCGCCAGGTATGTACCCGACCAGAGCGAAAGAATTGATTCGATCCTCAGCTTGCGCCGGATCGTCCATGCGCACCAACTCCTCTACTGAGCACCCTGCGGCTGGCTACGCGGAGCCTCCGCCGCCGGGGCGTCCACCGAAGCGGGTCGGACTTCCGGCAACAGCCACTGGGCTTCTTCGAATCCCACATACTTGCAGATCCGAAGTTGTCCGTCCTCTGATTCTAATACATCGCCCGGTTGCAGGGCCTCAGGGCGCTCCTTAAGTTGTGTCCATGCATCGTATGGAGTTGCCGCTGTGACCGTCATCGACGCCATCTCGTAGTCTTTCGGCTTAACGATCGACATCCCGACGGTGTGCGGCGCCCAGCGAAACTGCGCCCGCGCAGCCTCTCTGAGCCTGTGTATCCGATACTCCACGCAAGTCATCATCGCATGGCGTCGTCATCAGTTCCAGCACACGTTGCCGTGACCTAAGTGCGGTCTCCCTGCCCTCTTCGATCCAGCGCCGCGTGTTCTCGGCTGACCAGTACATCGAATCCCGAGCCGAACCGAGGCGGTGGGACGGACTAATGTCCACCAGCGCAATATTTGAGGGCTGCGTCCGCCGATAGCCCGTTGCAGCCTGCACAATGCGAACGCCACGCTCCAGCAGCCAGGGGCGCCTCTTCATCACGTCGACGGTCACGATGCGCGTGGCGCCCATACTTACCGCCGCGTCCAGCGGCAGCGGGTCAATGAACCCTCCGTCGGAGTACATGCGGCCACCGATGATCTGCTGCCGAAGAAACAAGGGAACTCCACAGGAAGCGGCGAGATGGGTCCACTCGACGGACGGCCATTCGAAGAGGGTTGGACGAAATCTGCGTGTGTCGGTCAGCACCACGCCGAAACGGCGGCGTGGGATCCTTGCGGTGCAGCTCTCCTGAATCCACTGCTCGAGGTCGGTCGGGTCGAGGAAGCCGTCGGAGATTCGCCTCGGCCAGCGCCAACGGATATGCGCCAGGCGGCCCGCTTCAACCCACCTCTGCGCCAGGTCAGGCCCACTGCACCCGCAGGCGATGAGCCACCCGTTTAGCGACCCAACTGAGGCCCCAACGATGATCTCCGGATCGAAGATGTCGCAAAGACCCTCCCAAACCCCGGCTTGCCACGCACCGAACATGCCTCCCGCTGACAGCACCAGTGCGGTGCGCTCCGTTGTCGCCATATTGTTTCGATTCAGTGTCAGAAGCTTGCGTTTCAGGCATTTACGTGCGGAAATAGGAGTTCTCATGTCCGCTGCCACCGCTGTAGACGAGATGCTCCAGTTGTGTGGCAGCTTTCTTCTGCCACTTGCCTTCCCGTTCCAAAGTGCGGCCGAATTCCAATCCCGGCTGCGGGCCTCAGGCGACGCTCGGCAGCTGTTTCCCGGCGCACCAGCCCCCGAAGCGGCGCTCGCGGGACTCTGGCTACTGGCCGGCGATTTCGACCGGTCCCACAGCATCGCACAGGAGATCCATACGCCTGACGGCAGTTACTGGCACGCCATTCTGCACCGCATGGAGCCTGACGCGGCGAACGCCGGCTATTGGTACCGCAGAGTAGGGCAGCACCCAATCTTCCCCGCTCTCGCCCGGCATGCAGGACTGTCACAGTGGGACCCTTTCGCGTTTATCCAACGATGTGAGCGGGCCCGGCTGGCCCCAGGCTCCGCGGAAGAAAACGAATTGCGCCGGATCGCCACCTTTGAGTGGCAACTGCTGTTCGCGCACTGTGCGGGACGTGAACCCGGACCTTTGCTACAGCCGTCGGAAGTATCAGGAGTCTCTGATTGATTCGTAAACTTCTGCTGGCGCTCATCCCCATCGTGCTGTTGCTGGGGTGGCTTTCTCTGCGCCGCACTGCACCGCCGGAGGTGCCATTTACTCCAGTCACGCGCCAGAACCTGACCAGCACACTGACCACGAACGGAAAGATCGAACCACTGGAATGGGCAGCGGTTCATGCCGAGGCTGCAGGCCCCATCACGCAATTGCACGTGACCCGGGGCCAGACGGTGCACGCGGGTCAGATACTCGCCACGGTAGGCTTGGCCGGAGCTCAAGCCGAGTTGAGCGCTGCGGAGAGCCGCATCAGCCAGGCGCAGGCGGAAATCGAAACGCTGCAGGCCGGCGGTCGCGCCCAGGAACTCGCTGAGATTGAGAGCGGCCTTGTGCGCACCCGCACCGCCGTCGAGAATGCCCGGCGGGAACTGCAGGCGCTGGAACGACTGGCCGCCCGCAAAGCTGTTCCCGCAGCGGAGGTGACTGCTGCACGAGAGGCGTTGCGACGTTCCGAACTCGAGGTCGAAGCCCTCGATCGACGCCGTTCATCGCTCGTTACGCAGCCGGATCGCAGGGCTGCGCAGGCTCGTTTGTCTGAAGCAAGGAGCGCCGCAGACGCCGCGTCACGGCGCATCGCTACGGGCGTGATCAGGAGCCCCCGTGCTGGGATCGTTTACGCGCTCGAAGTCCGCGGCGGCGACTTCGTTCAGCCGGGTCAGCTGCTGGCCCGGGTCGGACGTCTCGACCAGTTGCGTGTCGTCCTCTACGTCGACGAGCCGGAACTCGGTCGTGTAGCGAAAGGCATGCCGGTCACCATTAGCTGGGATGCGCAACCCGGCCGGACATGGACCGGTGAGGTTGAAGCAATGCCGTTGCAGGTGGTCCCGGTGGGTACACGGCAGGTGGGTGAGGTCATATGCCTGATTGCCAACCCCGACCTCAGCCTGATTCCCGGCACCACCATCAACGCGGAGATAAGATCGCGTGTGGTGCAGAATGCACTCACGCTGCCCAAGGAAGCTCTGCGGCGCGAGGGTGACGCTTCCGGCGTACTGCGGCTGGACGGCAGCAAAGTGGTCTGGCAGCCTGTAAAGACCGGCATCGCGAGCGTCACACACCTCGAAGTGGTGTCCGGCTTGAAGGAGGGTGATCTTGTCGCGCTTCCCGTGGATACACCACTCAAGTCTGGTGACCCGGTGAAACCTGCGTCTGCCGGGTAGAATTTACGTAAAGCTGCAGTATCCCACGTACAGCGAATCAGCCAGTTGCCTATGGCACGCCACGTGCTCTATGATCGGTTTGCCGTTTTCAGACGGTGGAGGGATTTGTGCAAGTGTCGTCTGGACATTCCTTCGTGTGGTCTGCCGAGAACCACCCGATTTCAATCCATCTCGATCTCGACGTGGTACAGCGCCTCGAGGAGCTGATTGGTCCTGAAAACCACCCGGAGCGTGCCGTGGAGCGGGGCGGCATCCTGCTTGGGCGTGTGCGCCAGGTGAACGAACGATATATCGTTTCCGTAGAGGGCGTCGAGGAGGTTCCGTGCGAACATGCGCGCGGCGAGTCCTTTACTCTATCCCGCCATGATCTCAGAGTGTTCGACGAAGCACTTCGCAGGAACAATCGCCGCGGCGTCGTCGGCTGGTTCCGGACGCATAGCCGGCCGGGGCTGTTCGTGGATCAGCATGACTTCAACCTGTTGCAGGATCACTTCTCTCATCCCGCTGCAGTCAGCCTCCTGGTGCGCCCCGACCGGACCGCGGGCTTTTTTCTCTGGAACGAACACGACATGGAGCGAACCCGTCCGGAGAGCACATTCACGCTTCGTCCCGAGGCTCTCGGGCTGAACGCGAAGCCGCCGGGTGCGGCAACGCCGGCTTCCGTGCCATCCTCCCGCAGCTGGTTCCCTGCCCCCACACTCCTTCGCTGGACCCCGGCGGTGCTGGGGCTCGCTGCCGGTGTCCTCTGGACGCCAGCGATGCTACGCCAGGACGACACTCTCGTATCGACGCCGGAGCCGGTTGTCGAGCAGCAGAGGAGCAGGACCGCGGAGCCTCCGCAGAATGTGGAGCCGCCGGTAGTCGGTGGCGCGCGCCCCTATGTTCCGGCAGCCAGAACATCCTGGGAACGGCCGGCCGTCGTAGCCGCACGGACACCGGCCGCGACTCCGTCGCGACCCGTCGCGGCGGTCCCGGCCGCGCAGCCATCCGAGACGGCGGAACGACAGCCACCATTCCCTCGTCGAGTAACCAGCCCTGCGCCGAAGCCTGTACTTAAGGCCGAACTGGAGACGCCGAAGCCTTCCGGAGTTCGGAAGGCAGTAGGCTCCATCCCGGGCCTTGGCTTTCTAAAGCGCAAGGGTATCGAAGACGCCCAGAGCTTCACGGGTCCGCGCGCAGTGCGGGAAGTTCGTCCATCTCAGGTCCAGGGTTTCTCCGACGAGGTAAGGGTTAAGGTCAGGATCGACGAGGACGGTTATGTTCGCGCAGCGTCCCTTGTCGATCGCAACGTCCCGGGCGGCATCGCTCAGTCCGCCGTTGACGCGGCTCGACGGTGGCGGTTTGAGCCCGCGCGCAGGGACCGGAAAGCCGTACAGTCCGAGATGCTGATCACCTTTCGCCCGACCTCCCGGGACGGCGGCTGATCCACGGCGCGCACGACGCGCGCTTGTGCATGCCGAAAAAAGCTCAGGACACGGTGCATCGGCATCGTGAATAACGATGCTCTTTCGGTCGCTGCTTTTCGTTTTTCTGCTTTCAATTTCGCTCGCGCCGGCTCAGGACACCACCGGAACGGGTGCGATCTACGGCGTCGTCAACGACAGCCAGCGACAGCCCGCAGCCGGCGTTCGGGTTTGCATCGAGTCGATCGTTCGTTGTGCGACGAGTGCTACCGACGGACGGTTTCGGATCGAGGGTGTCCGCGCGGGTGCGTACCAGCTGACAGTCTCGTTGCCCGGCGGCGGAACGGCAGCCGCCGCCGCGGTCGAGGTCCGCGCGGGTCTGGAACATGCCGTAGAGGTAATGCTCCCTTCGCTTGACGCGGGTCGTCAGTCAGTGACCGTGTCGGAGTCTGTGTTCGTCACACCCGAGGAAGTCAAGAACTCAGGATTCCTTATTCAGCCGCGGGAGATCTTCAAATCTGCAGGTGCGCTCCAGGATGTATCCCGGTACATTCAAACTCTGCCCGGGGTCGCCATTGGTTCCGACGATTTCCGTAACGACATCATCGTCCGCGGTGGCAGCCCCCTCGAAAATCTTTTCATCGTCGACAATATCGAGATCCCGAACATTAACGCTTTCGCAAACTTCGCGTCAGCAGGGGGCTCGGTCAGCATCCTCGATGCTGCTCTCATTCAGGACATTACGTTCTTGACAGGCGGCTATCCAGCACCCTTCATCAACCGTGCATCGAGCGTTCTCCAGGTCGCGCAGCGTGAGGGTAGTCGGGATCGCCTTACCGGTAGGGCAACTCTGGGCTTTGCTGGTTCGGGAACGGTGCTGGAAGGACCACTGGCCAAAGGCAAGGGATCGTGGATTGTGTCGGCCCGGCGTACGTTTCTCGACCTCATCACCGATGACGTGGGCTTTGGTGGTGTGCCGGTTGTGTACACATTCAACGCCAAAGCCGTTTATGATCTGACTCCACGCGATCGCGTCTGGGCAGTGGGCGTATCCGGGGTGGACCGCATCCGCCTGGGGCAGCGTGAAGGTACGGAAGACGTCAACGACGACGAGGTCTTCAACTTCGACATCCGGTATCAGGGGTGGCGCAGCGCCACGGGCCTGAACTGGCAGCGCCTGTTTGGATCGCGTGGAGTCGGCTTGCTCGGAATCAGCCACTCGGAAGCGAGTGTAGGACAGACAGTTCGCGATCTGGTCAGGAACGGTGTGCCTCCGGCAGGAGTCGACGTCCCACAGCTGATTGCAAACAGCCCCTTGATCTTCGAGGAGAACTCGCGCGAAGGCGAGAGCACGGTCAAGTACGACCTGACCACTTATGCTTCGCGCCTCGGTAAGCTGCAGGCCGGAGGGAGCTGGAAGGTGTTTCGAATCGGGTACAACACCGCCTCGCCGCTCGGTTTCGATAGTCCATACTCAGTGTTCCCAGGAACCAATCCTTTTGGGCTGCGCCGCAACTTCCTCGCCTACCAGACCGGCGGTTACATGCAGACCACTGCGAACGTCACGTCACGCCTCAGTCTGACGGCTGGAGGGCGGTTCGACAACTACAGCTACCTCGGAGAGTCGCGCCTGAGTCCCCGGGCAGCGCTCAGCTACAGGCTGACGGACAAGCTCTCGTGGCGGGCGAGTTATGGAAGCTACTACCAGCAGCCGTTCTTTGTGTTCCTCGCCGCATTTCCTGTCAACGCTGGTTTAGTGCCATTTCGAGCCGACCACTACGTCACCGGCTTCTCTTACCTCGCCAGCAGAACGCTACGCTTCTCGGTCGAGACCTATCGGAAGATTTACCGGGACTATCCGGTTGCGCTGCAGTTTCCTCAGCTTTCACTCGCCAACATCGGAGACACGTTCGACGTGCGCTCGATTCTATTCCCCCTCACCAGTGCCGGACGCGGTCGAGCCCAGGGCATCGAGCTCTTCATGGAGAAGAAGTTCAGTGACAAGTGGTTCGGCCAGGCGAACCTTGCGTTCTCCCGTACACGGCATAGCGGCCTGGACGGAGCCCTGCGCCCGGGATCGTTCGACTATCCCTTCATTGCGAATGGCGTGGGTGGGTACCGTTTAAACCCGAGATGGGAACTGTCAGCACGGGCAGCCTGGCTAGGAGGGCGTCCTTTCACCCCTTTTCTGGCAGACCAGTCACAGGTACAACGCCGTGGGATCTTCGACCTGGCCCGCGTAAATGGCGAGAGGCTGCCGGACTACTTCCGGCTCGATCTCAGAGTCGACCGTACGTTCACCGTGCGCGACAAGCCGCTGCTGGTGTTTGCGGGATTTCAGAACATAACCAACCGCAACAACGTGGGTGGCTATACGTGGAACCGGCGAACCAATGCAGTGGAAGAGAACGAGCAGCTCGGAATCTTCCCGCTGATCGGGCTGGACTGGCGATTCTGAGAGGAGATGCGGAGGCGGAGCAAAAGGACGCTGCCTCCGCGGGACAGATCAGTCTTCCTCTTCTTCGGCTCCAGCCTTGGCAGCTTTGGCGGCAGAAATGATCTTCTCTGCCTGCTGCGGGGGAACGAAGTCGTAGTGATCGAACTCCATCGAGAAGGTCGCGCGGCCCTGAGTCATCGAAGTGAGATCGTTCTGATAGGTCAGCATCTCGGACATGGGCACGTGCGCACGAATGATCTGCGTTCCACCCTTCGTGTCCATGCCGCTGATCCGGCCGCGGCGGCCGTTCATGTCGCCCATCAGATCGCCCGCGTACTCAACCGGAGCCTGCACCTCTACGCTCATCACTGGCTCCAGCAGCGCGGGTTTGCACGCTGCCATCGCAGCTTTGAACGCCTTGCGCGCGGCCAGCTTGAAGGCCATTTCCGATGAGTCGACGTCGTGGTATGACCCGTCGTAGACGGTCACTTTCCAGTCCACTACGGGATAGCCCGCAAGGAAGCCGTTAGCCGCTGCCTCAACCATACCCTTCTCGATCGCGGGCACGTACTGACGCGGAATAGAACCCCCAAAGATCTCATTTGCGAACTCGAAGCCTTTGCCCCGATCCAGAGGCTCGACTCGCACCCAGCAGTCGCCAAACTGCCCGTGGCCGCCAGTCTGCTTCTTGTGCCGACCCTGGACCTCGGCCCGGGCGCGGATCGTCTCGCGGTACGGCACCTTGGGTGCGGCAAGCGCCACCTCGACGTTGTACCGCCTCTTGAGACGACTGACGATCACTTCAATGTGCTGCTGGCCTGTGCCCGCGAGCAGGAACTCGTTCGTCGCCCGATCGCGGTAGAAGCGCAGCATCGGATCTTCTTCGAGAATGCGCGCAACTGCGTGACCCATTCGGTCTTCGTCCTGCCGCGACCTGGCGGAGATCGCGAAGGCGATAGAGGGCTCGGGCACATCCACTCTGGGGTACACGAGCGTGCCGCCCTTCGGTCCCAGCGTGTCGCCCGTCAGCGTGTCCTTCAGCTTTGCGACGGCTCCGATGTCACCCGCATGCAGCTCGGGCACGGCGTTTAACTGCTTTCCGAATGGAACGCTCAGGTGCGCGAGTCGGTCATCGGTTCCGGTGCGGGCATTGTGAAGGTGGTCGTCGTTCTTCAGCACTCCGGACATTACTTTGAAGTAGCTGACCCGGCCGGCAAATGGATCGGCAGCCGTCTTGAAGACAAAGAGCGTTGCCGTGTCGCTGTCGGTGATCGGATGTTCCTTTACCTCACCGCCGATTTGCGCTTTCACATCGTGGTGCTGCAAAGGTGAGGGACAGAGATCCACAAGGTAGTTGAGCAACAGGTCCATGCCAATGTTTGTGGCGGCGGAGCCGCAGAGGATCGGAAACAGCTTATCGTTTTCGACGGCCTCACGCAGACCCTCAACCATGTGCTCTTCAGGAAGTGTCCCCTGCTCGAAGAATTCTTCCATCAGCTCGTCTTTCCCTTCGGCGATGATTTCGACCAGCTGATCGTGACCTGCCTTGGCAGCCTCGGCCATGTCGGCGGGAACTGGGATTTCGCGGCCCTTTCCGTCGCCGTTGGGCGTGTACTGGTACGCCTTCATCGACAGCAGATCCACGATGCCGCTGAAATTTTTCTCTGCCCCAATAGGCAGCTGGATGGGGAAGGCATTGCGGCCGAACATCTCGTGAATGCCTTCAACTGTCCGCTGGAAGTCCGCACGCTCGCGGTCGAGCTTGTTCACAAAGAAGGTGTGCGGCATGTGGAACTCGTCGGTAAAGCCGTGCACCTTCTCGGTCATGACTTCCACTCCGGCCACACCGTCTACGAGCACCAGCGCCGAATCGGCCGCTTGCAAGGCCAGCCGCGCATCCTGAATGAAGATGTTGAAACCGGGCGTATCCAGCAGGTTGATCTTCGTCCGCTTCCACTCGGCATACGCGACGGCTGTCGAGATGGTCAGCTTGCGATGAATTTCTTCCTCGTCGAAGTCTGTTACCGTATTCCCTTCGTCCGGACGGAGCAGACGGTTGACTGCACCGGCAGTATGAAGAAGGGCGGACGTGAGCATGGTTTTCCCGCAATGCCCGTGGCCCACGACACCGACATTGCGAACGTCTTTGCCTTCGTAGACTTTCACCAGGAAGTTGCCTCCTTATCCGCCACGGTTATATCACAGGCGGGTTACAGCGGAGGCGGTCAGGTGCTCTGCGAACTCGCTGGATAGAAAAGGTGAAAAAAATCCCGCGAACTACCCCACGGACGCGCTCAGAGGTGGTATGTTGGTAGATGTCCGTCGGT
>DASQEG010000583.1:0-8079 GCA_035633775.1 Bryobacteraceae bacterium | reverse complement strand
TGCGGCCTTTGCGAAATGGTATGGAAGCGGAAAGCGTCCGCAGTACTATGAGGCGTTCGAGGTCGCTGAGTATGGCGCTCAGCCCGATGAGGCTCGCATCCGCGAGCTGTTCCCCATGCTGGCCCGGGGCTGAATGAGCGTCGAAGGGCCGCCGAGGTCCAGCGAGCTTCCGTCCGTTGAAGACTTGCTGCGGAGGCTGGATGCGGCATGCCCGCGCGAACTGCTCGCCAATGAAACGCGGCGCGTTATCGAACAGGCGCGGTCCAGCATGCGACGCGGGGAGCCGGTCGAAGTAGCAAGCATCCCTACTCGCATCCTGCAGAGCCTCGCCTCGCTCGAAAAACCGTCACTGCGGCGCGTCATCAATGCGACCGGCATCATCCTTCATGCGAGTCTGGGGCGCGCGCCGCTGCAGCCAGTTTTCGATGGCGGCTACTCGAATCTGCAACTCGATCTCACGTCTGGAAAGAGAATCAAGCGTGACCTCCACGTTCGGGATCTGATCGAGCGACTCACCGGGTATCCGGGCATGGTAGTCAACAACAATGCTGCCGCCATGTGGCTGGTGCTGCACGAGCTCGCTGGCGGCGGCGAAGTGATCGTCTCGCGAGGTGAGCTTATCGAACTCGGCGACGGTCTGCGTGTTCCTGAGATCATCCATCGGTCCGGTGCGCTGATTCGTGAGGTGGGCACCACCAATCGCACCAGGCTCGACGACTACCGCTCGGCCATTAATTCCGACACGCGAGTTATTCTTCGCGTGAACCCCAGCAACTTCCAGGTCACCGGGTTCGCATCGCGACCGGAAATTGGACCGCTGGCGGAACTAGCGAGGGAGCATGGCATCCCGCTGTACGAGAACGTTGGCAGCGGCTGCCTCGTCGACATGCAGGCTTGGGGGCTTAAGGAGCCCGTCGTCGCTGACAGCCTGCAGCGAGGTGCGAATCTTGTATCGTTTAGCGGAGACAAGCTGCTCGGGGGACCGCAGGCTGGCCTGATCACAGGCGATTCAGCCCTGATCGCACGTCTTCGCCGGAACCCGATGTACCGGCTGTTGCGATGCGACAAGCTGGTCTACAGCGCTCTTGAGGGCACACTCAGATCGTTCCTGTTCTGCCGCTTCGCAAGCATACCCGCGATTGCAATGATTGCAATCTCGGCGGAGACCGTTCGGCGGAGAACTGAAGGATTCGTTGCAAGACTGGGCGCTGGAGAGGTGATTCCCGGCTTGTCCCGTGTCGGAGCAAACGCTACTCCGGCGCAGGTTCTGCCCACCTGGCTGGCGGCGTTCGATGGTGAGCCTGAGGAGTTCGAGCGGCAGCTTCGAGCATCCGATCCTCCGGTCATAGCGAGGGTCGATGACGGCCGGCTCGTCATAGATCTGCGAACCGTATTCGAGCATGAAGAAGACATGCTGGCGTCGGCCCTGCGTTCTGCGCTCACAAACGCTACCCGGGCCTAGGTTCTCCATCGGCGCCGGTTCCCGCCGCCTACCTTCGTTCACCATCACGTGACGCTTCCGCGTAATCGGGAAAACACACGCGGGCTGAGCCGTGCACACGCATCCGGATTTTCGTCTACGTTACGGTGCGCAGCCGCATAATCAGCAGTTGCACATTATTCTTCCGAAAGTCTGCTGTGGGGCCGATAAGGAGTGCGATGAAGGCAGATGAGACCTACAGCCTTAAGATGTCCGAGGCCGACCTCCTTGTATACACGCTCAACGCTTCGACGCCTGCCCAACTCGCCGGCACTGAAGTCGCCTCACTCGACAGTGAGCAGTACGAGCGTGTTCGTCTGCGCCGCCTTGGTGAATTGAACCTGCTCGACACGCCGGAGGGCGAGGGCTACGATCGCATCACCAGGATGGCCGCAAGGATGTTCGAAACCCCGATTGCAGCGGTCTCGCTGACCGACCGTGATCGGCAGTGGTTCAAGTCCTCCGTTGGGACGAATGGGCGGCAAATCCCGCGGCTCCGCGCTCCATGCGCCGCGGTAACTTCACTCGCCCGCCCCGTAGTAATCGCCGATATGTCGGAACATGCGGCGTTCGGGGAGTGCGTGCTGGTCGAAGCCGGGCTGAAGTTCTATGCTGGCGCGCCACTGACGACGCGAGACGGACACGTACTTGGGGCTTTTTGTGTGCTCGACAGCGAATCTCGCGAATTCTCCGAGGAAAAAGTCGAACTCCTGAAGGATTTTGCAGCCATGATTATGGCTCAAATCGAACTGGAACACGATTTCGGCCGCACCGATCCGCTGAGCGGTCTCCCCAACCGCAACCAGTTGCTTGAAGATCTCGACGGTCTCGCCCGTACCAGACCGCAACAGGACAACGTCCTCATCGCCATTGAGATCGCTGACCAAACGCATATGAGCGAGGTTGTCGGAGTGCTCGGGGCAGGGTGCGTGGAAGATCTGGTGAAGGGCTGCAGTTACCTGGTCACGGATGCACTCGGCACCCGAACAGGCGTTTACCACACAGCCTCGACAACGCTCGCCGTGCTCCTCCAAGGCCAGAAGGCCGACGAATGTCAAGGTACTCTGGCGGTGCTGCGCGATGCCTTGTCACGACCGGTAGCGTGCAGCGGGATTCCTGTCACCCTCGAGCCCGCCATCGGGGTGTCGCCGTTCCGTCCTGATGCTATTCCGGTGCGTGATGTATTGCGCACTGCGCTCATCGCTGCGCATGACGCGCGGAGCGCAGAGGTAGAGTGCCGCTACTACTCTGAGCAAACTGACGAAACGAACCGGCGGCGCCTCACGGTGCTCACGGGTCTGCGTACAGCGCTCAAGACCGACGACGAACTGCACCTGGCATGGCAGCCTCGCGTCGATCTCGAGACAAACGTTTGCGCCGGGGCAGAGGCGCTGCTGCGCTGGAATTCACCGGGGCTCGGATCTGTGTCGCCGGGCGAGTTTATTCCGCTGGCGGAGGAGACGGCGCTAATAGAGCCGCTGACGCAATGGGTAGTGAGCCGCGCCGTTCGCCAGATCGCCGCGTGGCGGCAAACCGGCTTTCACGCCCACGCATCGGTCAATGTCTCGGCACGCAATCTCTGCCAGCCTGCATTCGCGCAATTTGTGCACGAAGTGCTCCAGCGCGAGAACCTCCCAACGTCCGCCATCGAGCTGGAATTCACCGAGAGCGCACTCATCCGTAATCCCGGCCTGGTTGTGGAGCAGCTAGTGCAGCTGCGGGCTCTGGGCATCAGGCTTGCGATCGATGACTTCGGCACAGGTTATAGCTCCTTCTCGTACCTTCAGCGCATCCCGGCCGACGTGGTGAAGATCGATCAGAGCTTTATCCGCAAGCTGCACCTGAGCGATAAGGACCAGCGCCTTGTGCGTTCGATGATCGCAATGGCTCGTGATCTTGGTTTCCGAACTGTCGCTGAAGGCGTAGAGACGGCAGAGTCAATGGAACTTCTCCGCAGTTACGGCTGCCATGAAGTCCAGGGGTACTTTATTTCGAAGCCGAAAACACCGGTCGACTTTCGATACTGGTGCGAGGAGCGCCCGGACCGCGCGGTCGCGCGACAGCTCAGATTGTTAAACGGCTGAGTGTAGTTGCGACACCGACTGCGGCTTCGCGGCCGTACCGTCGGTGCCGTGCAACCGAATGCGAGCAGCGCGGCCTTGTGGACTAGACTTCCAGTTTCCAGGGTTTGCGGTAGTTGGCCTTCAGCAGCGGTCGAGCTTCCTTCTGCGCTACCGTCCAGGCCTTCTCATCCCAATCGAGGCGCATCTTTGTGCGCAGCGCCACGTTGGCAAGAATGCATGCTGCAGAGGAGCGGGCACATGTCTCGATGTCACTGGTCGGTTTCTCGCGCGACTGGATACACGCGAGGAAGTTTTTCCAGTGGGGAACGTTCATCTGCCCCATCTCCTTGTCCTTTTCGTAAGCGGCCTCGGCGAGCTTCGACCCTTTTGCCGGCAGAACCCAGCAGCCGCTCCGATTCAGGACCAGAGTTCCTTCCGTCCCGTGGATGGAGGTGCCGGCGCCGTGCCCAAACATCGGCATTGGATTCGTGGTGCGGCTCTCGTACGTCAGCAGGAACTTCGGGTAGCGGTACGTCGCGATCAGAGTATCCGGCGTTTCCAGGTTGTCATCGACAAAGAACTTAGTACCCATCGCGTCCACCGTGACGGGCATGTCCTCGTTGAAGCACTGGTGAACTGGGTCGACCAGATGGACGCCCCAATCCGTCATAGCGCCGCCTGCGTAATCCCAGAAGTAACGGAAGGTGGACCAACGCTTCGGCGAGACGCCGAATCGGTTCTCGTTGAAAGGCACTTTGGGCGCCGGCCCAAGCCACAGATCCCAGTCGAGGTCGGTCGGGGGTGTGGCGTCAGCCGGCTTGCCTTCGCCCTGCTGCTTCGCCGAACCGGACTGCCAGGTATGCACCATGCTTGGCGTACCGAGCACGCCGCTCTGCACGATCTCCTTCGCCTTTTGAAAGTACCCGCCGGAGCGCTGCATGGTGCCGGCCTGGACAACGCGCTTGTACTTGCGCGCGGCCTCCACCATCTTTTGACCCTCTTCAACGTACACGCAGGCAGGCTTCTCCACGTACACGTCCTTACCGGCCTTGCATGCCTCGATCGTCATGTAAGCGTGCCAGTGGTCCGGTGTGGAGATACAGACCGCGTCGATGGACTTGTCGGCGATGATCTGGCGGAAGTCCTTCACACCTTTTACCTGGACATCGCCCTTGCGGGCCTGCGCTTCGGCGCGCTCCAGGTTGGGCTGGTACACATCGCAGACCGCGACAGGCTGAAAACCAGGAATCTGCATCGCGTAGCCGAGATTCCCGCGGCCCATTGTGCCCATGCCGATGAAGCCGATGGACACACGATCATTGGCGCCACGAAGCGCGCCCGTGAACAAGTTCGCGGTCAGTCCCGCGGCACCGGCGGCCCGCAGGAAGTCACGGCGATGTTTGTACTGGTTGTTCATGGAAGAGGATTTCCACAACCAGCATATTACGCGCTGGTGATCGTGTCAGCTTACGAAAGCAGGCTCGGGACGACGTTTCCGTGAACGTCCGTAAGCCGGAAATCACGACCCTGGGAGCGGAACGTAAGCTTCTTGTGATCGAAGCCGAGCTGGTTCAGAATCGTGGCGTGCAGGTCGTGCACGTGCACCTTGTCGCGGACCACATTGAAGCCGAGTTCGTCAGTTTCGCCCACCACTGCACCCTTCTTGAATCCACCGCCAGCCAGCCACATCGTGAACGCATTCGGGTGGTGGTCACGCCCGTCGCTGCCGCCCTGGACCATTGGCGTACGACCGAACTCTCCGCCCCAGATCACGATCGTGTCATCCAGCAGTCCACGCTGTTTCAGGTCTTTCACCAGTGCGGCGCTGGCCTGATCAGTATCCTTGCAGTTCTGTGCGATGTCCTTCACCAGATTTCCGTGCTGATCCCACGCCTCATGGAATAGCTGCACGAAGCGCACACCGCGTTCGACCAGCCTTCGCGCGAGCAGGCAGTTCACAGCAAAGGACGGCTTGCCAGGCTCGGCCCCGTACATGTCGAGGACGTGCTTCGGCTCCTTAGCCAGGTCCATCAGCTCAGGAGCACTCGACTGCATCCGGAACGCCATCTCGAAAGCACTGATGCGGGTGGCAATCTCCGGATCACCCGTCAGCTTCTGCCGGCCTTCATTCAGCTTGCGCAGCGTCGCCAGAGTATCCTGCTGCAGATCGTTATCAACGCCGTCAGGGTTCGAGAGATATAAGACCGGATCGCCGCCCGTACGGAACTGCACGCCCTGATGAACGGTGGGAAGGAATCCGCTGCCCCAGCAGGAGTTGCCGCCGCTCGGGCCCTTCTTGCCGGAGCTGAACACGACGAAGGCCGGCAGGTCGCGCGACTCGCTGCCAAGGCCATACGTAACCCATGAACCCATGCTGGGACGCCCGAACTGCTGGGACCCTGTATTCATCAGGATCTGCGCCGGTGCGTGGTTGAACGCATCTGTGCTCATCGACTTCACGAGCGTGATGTCGTCGACAATGCTCGCGGTGTGCGGCACCAGCTCTGACAGCTCCGTCCCGCTCTGCCCGTGCTTTGAGAACTTGAATTTCGGCCCGAGCAGCTTCGAGTTCGGATTGATGAACGCTGCCCGGTAACCCTTCAGCAAGTCAGCGGGCGGCAACTCACCATCGAACTTGGCCAGTTGCGGCTTGTGGTCGAACATCTCCAAATGACTTGGCGCTCCAGCCATAAAGAGGAAGATGACCGACTTTGCTTTGGGTTTGAAGTGCGGCTGCTTCACCGCCATCGGATCGTTTACGGCAGCGGCCGCGGCGAGCTGGCGGAAGGCCATCGATCCCAGGCCAACGCCGCAGCCGTCGAGGAACCATCGTCTCGAAATCGGGGTCATGAGTGCTATTCCTTCGTGATCGCTTCGTCGAGGTTGAGCAGCGTGCGGGACAATGCCGTCCAACTCGCCGCCTGCACCGGAGTGAGCGGCTTCGGAATGGCCGCATCGCCCATCAGGTTCTTTGCACTGAGCCAGCCTTCTTCCAGACGCTTGCGCTGTTTGGCAAGGAAGCTGAGCAGTTCATCACGCTCTTCGGGGCTCGGTGTGCGCCCCAACACGCGCCTGAAGGCATAGACCAGGCGGGCATCGTCCGTCGCACCGCCTTCCTGCAATGTTCGAAGGGCGAGCGCGCGGGCTGCTTCGAGGAACATCGGCTCATTCAACGTGACCAGGGCCTGCAGAGGAGTGGTGGACTTCGCGCGACGAACGCATGCGGTATCCCCGTTCGGCGCATCGAAGGTCTGCAGCATCGGATACGGCACCGAGCGGAAACGGAACGTGTACAGGGCACGGCGGTAGCGTTCGGCGCCCTTCGCTTCGGGCCAGTTCTTTGGGCCATAGCTCGAAGGCGGCAGGAAGAGGAATGCCGGCGCGGGCGGGTGCACGCTGGGGCCGCCAACTGTCGGCGTCAAAAGGCCAGCGGCGGCAAGCGAGATATCGCGAACCACCTCCGCTTCGACACGGATGCGCGGTGCGCGCGCCAGCAGCTTGTTATACGGATCTTTCGCCAGCAGCTCCGGACTTACGGTCGAACTTTGCCGGTACGCTTCGGAGGTGAGAATCGTCCGGTACAGCTTCTTCATGCTCCAGCCGTTGTCCATGAACTCAACTGACAGCCAATCGAGAAGTTCCGGATGAGATGGCACTTCGCTCTGTTTGCCGAGGTCCTCGGGCGTGCTCACAAGACCCTGACCGAAGATCTGCATCCAAACCCGATTCACGAGCGATCTCGCGGTGGTTGGCGAACGCCGATCCACCAGCCATTTGGCAAAACGCAGGCGTGGCGGTTCCGCCGATTCAGTGAGCGGATGCAGGAACGACGGCACGCCCGGTTCAACGAGCTTCGCGGGCTTCAGGAAGTCGCCTCGCGACAGAACGTGCGTCGGCCGCCTCGGTGAACGTTCACGCAGAACCAGCTGCGTTGAGCCTTCCGGGTGTTTCTGCCACAGCGCCAGAGCTTCGGCGGGTACCGGGTCAGGGTCGGCAGCCGCTCCCGTCTGGTTCGTCACACTCAGGCGGAATCGGCCGAGATTGCAGTTCTGGTTGTCATCGCTGTTCCAACCGCCATGCTTCTGGTTGAGGTAGATGGTCAGGATGGTGCCACCTTCGAATCCGACCGGCTCGGCCGTTTCGAAGACAGCGTGATGCTCACGATTGCGCAACACCGGGGCAACGTCGTGACTCCAGGCCGTGTCTTCCTTGCCGTCAATGGCGTAGGAGACCGGACCCGTCACGCGCCGCTTACCGGACGTGTCATCGAAGACCGCGTCCAGTTCCTTCTCAGGCGGATTCACGTCCGCAGTGGCACGCACAAAGTTGACGTTTGTGGGCTTCGCCCCGGGATCGTTGGCGGGGGCTGCTTCCGCTTCGAACTCGGTCAGCGCGCCGGTGCCCTTGAGCGAACGGCCCGGGCCGCCCAGCGGAAGGTCATCGTGATTCAGGAGGTCAAGCCGGAACGCCCGAATGTCCCGCAGGTCCGTTTTGACTGTCAGCTTCACGCGGTGCTTGGTGGGCGCGTATCCTGCG
>DASQEG010000582.1:0-22041 GCA_035633775.1 Bryobacteraceae bacterium | reverse complement strand
ACAAGAAGGTGCGCGAGTTTCTGGTTACGCGCGAGATGGTGCTAAACCAGAAGATTAACCTTGCGCTGCTGGAAAAGGCTGGCTGAGGCCAGGAGTTCTCAGCCAGCCACCGCGGAGACCCTAAACGAGGTACAATCAGGTCTCAGGCTGCCCATCCGTCTTCCTGACGCCGGTTCAACGGCCTTCTGCATTTCATAAAACATGCTGACATCCAGAGAGAAATCTGACACCAGGCGGCTGCCGATGATGCCCATCCGGGACGTCGTCATCTTCCCGTTTATGATGACGCCGTTTGTGGTCGGACGCGAGTCGAGTGTCCGAGCTCTGGAGGAAGCTCTTGCAGGTGACAAGAAGATCTTCCTCGCCACGCAGCACGATGCTTCGGTGGATGAGCCCCGGCCGGACGAGATCTTCGGCGTAGGCACGATCGCGAACATCGTCCAGAGTCTGAAGCTTCCCGACGGCAACATCAAGGTGCTTGTCGAGGGCATCGAGCGCGCCAAGATCGTCTCCGTAAACGACGAGGAGGGCTTCTTCCGCGCGACGGTGCGCACGCAGACCTGGAAGGTCGAGAGCGGACCGCAGCTTGACGCCTTGACCAGCCGCGTTACCGGGCTGTTTGAACAGTATGTCAAGCTCAGCCAGAATCTGAACTACGAGACGATGATCGCCGCGATCCGGGTCGACGAGCCCGGGAAGCTGGCCGACAGCGTCGGGGCCAACCTGCAGCTCAACATTGAAGAAAAGCAGGAACTGCTCGAAATCTTCGATCCGGTGGACCGCCTGACACGGGTCGCCGAGATGCTGGACATCGAGATCGAGAAGCTGAACGTAGATCGTACCATTCAGGGCCGGGTCAAGCGCCAGATGGAACGGGCGCAAAAAGAGTACTACCTGAACGAGAAGATCAAGGCGATTCAGAAGGAACTCGGGCGCGGCGAGAAGAGCGAGTTCGACGAGCTTCGCAAGAAGATCGAAGCCGCGGGCATGACCAAGGACGCTTACGACAAATCCCATCAGGAGCTGAAGCGTCTGGAGCAGATGCCGCCGATGTCGGCCGAATCGACGGTCTCGCGGAACTATCTCGACTGGCTGCTTGCGGTGCCGTGGAAGAAGAAGAGCAAGGAAATCCGCGATCTGCAGTTTGCGCAGCAGGTGCTCGAGAGCGATCACTACGGCCTTGAGAAGATCAAAGAGCGCATTCTCGAGTTCCTCGCCGTTCGCAGACTGGTGAAGAACCCGCGTGGCTCGATTCTGTGCTTCGTTGGACCTCCGGGCGTCGGCAAGACCTCTCTCGGCATGTCAATCGCGAAGGCGACCGGGCGGAAGTTCGTCCGCATGTCTCTTGGCGGCGTCCGCGACGAAGCTGAGATTCGCGGTCACCGACGTACCTACTTTGGTGCACTGCCCGGGCAGATCATCCAAATGATGAAGAAGGCCGGCACCCTCAATCCGGTCTTCATGCTGGACGAAATCGACAAGATGTCGATGGACTTCCGTGGCGATCCATCCGCGGCGCTGCTGGAAGTTCTTGACCCCGAACAGAACTACATGTTCGTGGATCATTACCTTGACGTCGAGTACGATCTCAGCCAGGTGTTCTTTGTGGCGACGGCGAACGTGATGCACACGATCCCGGCGGCGCTGCAGGACCGCATGGAAGTGATCCGGCTGTCCGGATACACCGAGATCGAGAAGATGGAGATCGCGCGCCGCTTCCTCGTTCGCAAGCAGATGGAAGGGACCGGTCTCGATGAGAACGCAATCACTTTCACAGACCAGGGCTTGCAGACGCTGGTCCAGAGCTACACCCGTGAAGCGGGCGTCCGCAACCTGGAACGTGAAGTCGGTAACGTCTGCCGCAAGGTAGCTCGCAAAGTAGTGAACGCCCAGAGCGGCGAGACTCCGCAGACCCTCGCTGCGGTCACGATAACCTCGTCGGCCGTTACGGAACTGCTCGGGCCGCCCAAGTTTCGCGACCTTTCCACCGATAAGAAGAGCGAAGTGGGTGCCGTTACGGGCCTCGCCTGGACGGAAGTCGGCGGTCAGATCCTGACCACCGAAGCAACAACAATGGAAGGCAGGGGCAAGCTGAGCACGACCGGTAAGCTCGGCGACGTGATGCAGGAATCCGCGCACGCCGCCATGAGCTATCTCCGATCGCGCTCACACCTGTTCGGGCTGGCTCGCGACTTCTATCGGCACCTGGACATCCACGTCCACGTTCCCGAGGGAGCGATCCCGAAGGACGGCCCGTCGGCCGGCATTACGATCGCGACAAGCATCGTCAGCGCACTGACCGGGATCCCGGTCCGCGGCGATGTCGCCATGACGGGTGAGATCACGCTGCGCGGGCGTGTATTACCGATCGGCGGACTGAAGGAGAAACTGCTAGCCGCCCACCGGCACGGCGTCGTAGAAGCTGTGCTGCCGCGTGATAATGAGAAGGATCTTCCGGACATACCCGAGAATATCCGCAAGGACATGAAGCTGCACTTCGTCGACACCATGGACGAGGTGCTCAAGATCGCGCTGGAGCGGCAGCCTGTCGCGTTGCCACTGCCGGCCGCTCCGGGTGTTCCCATCGGGAGTCACTCGAGCGAAGAGAAGTTGACGCATTAGCGACGGGTCTCCTCGGGGAAGCCTTTCGGGTGCGCAGGTCAGGCTGAGACAGATGCTCGACGCCGAGCACATTGTCAGTGCGGGAAAGCCCGCTGACTTCCCTCCTCCTTCGTTGCCGGAGGTCGCCTTTCTGGGGCGCAGCAACGTCGGGAAGTCCAGTCTGCTAAACAGCCTTACGGGCAAAAAGGGCCTTGCCTTCACCAGTGCAAGGCCCGGCTGCACGCAGGTCATCAACTTCTTTCGAGTAGGCCGCGAGATGATGCTCGTGGACCTGCCGGGCTACGGATTTGCGCGGGTACCCGCGTCGGTCAGGGACAGTTGGAAGTACCTGATTGAGTCCTATCTAACCGGCCGCCCGACCCTCGAACTGCTGGTGCTGCTGCTGGATGCGCGACGCGGATGGATGGATTCCGATCTCGATCTCCGAGAGTGGCTGGAGAGCAGGTCGATGCCGTTTCTCGTGGTTGCCACGAAGACGGACAAGCTGAACCGTAGTGAAGAAACACGCGGCCTTGCGGCAATTCGGGCTCAGGTCCCGGACCGCACTGTAGTGCCGTTCTCGGCCTCCACTGGCCGGGGAGTGAGGGAACTTTGGCAAGCGATCTCGAAAACAAGGAACAACAGGGAGTAGCTTCGGCACCTCCCGTCGAGGAGAAAGCTCCCGAGAAGACCGGGCCGGCAGCTAAGCCGGCGGTCGCTGGAGCGGAGACGCCGAAAACCGCCGAGCGCGCGGCCAGTGACGGCAAGCCAGCGGAAGGATCGCGTCCTGACGGGCCGTTGCGCGAAAGTCGTCCGCGACGTGGAGCGCCCCTGATCACGGGGGCCGGACAGCCGAAGCCCGCGGCGTCTGCTCCCGCCGCCTCATCTCAGGCCGTCTCCCAGGTACAGGCACCGCCCCCGCCGCCGCCCTCTGCCACCAGCCCTCTTTCCGTACCTCAGACACAGCCTCCGCAGAGCGACAGCCCGGCGCCAGCGGCCTCTACAGCGGCTGCGCCCCCTCCGCCTCCGGCGCCGACCAGCGCACCGCCCCCAACGTCGAGCCGCAACGGCGCGAACACGCTGGACATGATGGAGCTCAAGGACATGAGCATCCAGCGCCTGGGCCAGACAGCAAAAGACCTGAACATCCCTGGTCTTGCCGGTCTCCGCAAGCAGGAGCTGATCTTCAAGATCCTCCAGACGCAGGCCGAGCGCAGCGGACTCATCTTCTCGCAAGGCGTTCTGGAGTGCCTGCCCGATGGCTTCGGCTTCCTCCGCGCGCCCGAGTACAACTACCTGCCCGGTCCGGACGACGTGTATGTTTCGCCGTCTCAGATCCGGCGGTTCGACCTCCGGACCGGAGACACCATCTCAGGCCAGATCCGGCCCCCGAAGGAAGGCGAACGCTACTTCGCGCTGATCAAGGTTGACGCGATCAACTATGAGCCGCCAGAGGAAGCTCGCAACAAGATCTTCTTCGACAACCTGACGCCGCTCTATCCTAACGAACGGCTGAAGCTGGAGACGGCACGCGACAGCTACTCCGGTCGTGTGATGGATCTGCTGACACCGATCGGCAAAGGCCAGCGTGGCCTGATTGTCGCTCCGCCGCGCACCGGCAAGACGATGCTGCTGCAGAGCATCGCGAACTCGGTCACAACGAATCATCCGGAAGTCTCGCTTATCGTTCTGCTGATTGATGAACGCCCGGAAGAAGTCACCGACATGTCCCGCTCGGTCAAGGGTGAAGTGATCAGTTCCACCTTCGACGAGCCGGCCACCCGCCACGTTCAGGTTGCCGAGATGGTGATTGAGAAGGCAAAGCGCCTCGTCGAACATAAGCGCGACGTAGTCATTCTGCTGGATTCCATCACACGACTCGCCCGCGCCTACAACACCGTCGTGCCCCCGTCGGGCAAGGTGCTGTCGGGCGGCGTCGACTCAAACGCTCTGCAGCGTCCGAAGCGCTTCTTCGGTGCAGCGCGAAACATCGAAGAGGGCGGTTCGCTCACAATCATCGCGACTGCGCTGATCGATACCGGCAGCCGCATGGACGACGTGATCTTTGAAGAGTTCAAGGGCACCGGCAACATGGAAGTCCACCTCGACCGCAAGCTGGTGGACAAACGCGTCTTCCCGGCCATCGACATCAACAAGAGCGGCACGCGCAAAGAAGAGCTCCTGATGCCTCGCGAAGAGCTGAATCGTGTTTGGGTGCTCCGAAAGGTGCTGAACCCGCTCTCGGCTACAGAGTCGATGGAACTTTTGCTGGACAAGCTTGGAAAAACGCGAGCCAACGCGGAATTTCTGTCGGCCATGTCCGGCTAACGAGTCTGTGCTGCAGCCCAAGTTTGTTAGACTAATAAGTTCCCAAGGATTGCCGGAAAGTGGATAGAGCACACCGCCAGGAGTTGAAGCACGACAGGTTCGTCGAGCAGGTAGGGCACACCGTAGAGTACGCCGCCGGGCACCGGCAGCAGGTGATTCGTTACGGAGCCATCGCACTCGCCGTGCTCGTCCTTGCTCTTGCCGCCTACTGGTACTTCCGCTCGCAGGAAGAGGCACGGCAGGAAGCCCTCCGCACGGCCATCCGGACGCAGGAAGCTCAAGTCGGTCAGGGGCAGGCGGCATTCATGCTGACGTTTGGCACCGAAGCCGAGAAGCAGAAAGCTGCTGACAAAGCCTGGAACGACCTTGCATCCCGTCACGCCGGCTCCGATGAAGCAGCGATCGCCCACTTCTACATGGGGATCAACGCTGCCGACCGTGGAAACAGCGGTGAAGCGGAGAAGCACCTGAAGCAGGCCATCGACGCCGGTGAAGAGCCCTACGCTTCCCAGGCGCGCCTCTCACTGGCGACGATCTACGCCGGCAGCACAGGCAAAGCTGCTGACGCCGAGAAACTGCTGCGTGAGATTGTGAACAAGCCGACTGTGCTCGTGTCCAAAGAGCAGGCCACCCTGAATTTGGCACGGCTGATCGGCAAGACACGTCCCGACGAAGCACGAAAGCTGCTCGAGCCGCTGCGTACTGAGCGCGGTCCCATCAGCCGTGCAGCGCTGACGATCCTTGGCGAGCTACCGGCAAAGTAAAGCCGGTGAACACGCGGGCTCTTGCCCATCTTCGCTTCCCCGTAGACCGCAGCCGCGGACGCCGCTACCCGGAGATCCCCCACCGGTACCGGAACGACTTCAGCCGCGACCGCGATCGCATCGTTCATACGCGTGCATTTCGCAGGCTGGAAGACAAGACACAGGTCTTCACTCCGGGCCTTCACGATCACTTTCGAAACCGCCTGACACACACGCTCGAGGTCGCGCAGATCTCACGCACGGTTGCCTCCGTTCTGGGTTTGGACGAAGACTTGACCGAAGCTCTCGCACTCGCACATGACATCGGACATCCGCCTTTCGCCCATTCGGGCGAGCAGGAGCTTGATCGCCAGATGCGGGTGTTCGGCGAGTGTTTCGAGCACAACCTGCACTCGCTGCGCATCGTCGAGGTGCTGGAGCAACGCTATGCGCGGTTTCCCGGATTGAACCTGAGCTTCGAGGTTCGCGAGGGCATCGCCAAACACTCCCGCGACTTTGAACCGGGTGACTTCCCGGAGCTGGAAGAGTACCTGCCGGGGCTGCGACCGCCGCTCGAAGCGCAGCTCATTGACCTCGCAGACGAGATCGCGTACAACACCGCCGACCTGGACGATGCTTTCTCAGCGCGGATGTTCACCACTGAGCAACTCGCCGCGGAAGTCCCGGGCTACGCCCAGCTTCTCGAGACTGTGGAGACGCAGTTCGCCGGAGCTCCCGAGCATGTACGTTTCCTCGAGTCCGTGCGTGCCGTAATCGACTTTTTGGCAACCGGCCTCATCCAGGGCACAGCGTGGGCAGCCGAGGCGGCTGGCGTGAGCTCGATGGATGACGTCCGTGAACACCCGGAGCGCCTGGCCAGAATGACGCCTGAACCGGAACAGACCAATGCCGCTCTCAAGCGGTTCCTCCGCGCTCACGTCTACTACTCGCCTACGCTGGTCGCGGAACGAGAGCAGGCGGCCAGAAACGTCTCAGCCCTCTTCCAGCATCTGTTGCAGCATCCCGATCTGCTGCCCGAAGAGGACCGATCGGATGCTGTGCCGCTGCACCGTCTAATCTGCGACTACATCGCCGGCATGACGGACAGCCGATTCATCCGTGTGTTTACAGGACTGAGCCGCTCCTGAAACCGCAGCCCCGTGCTCCGGGGCCGACTTACTTACCGAAGGTGTGAACGGAAAGTATGAAGCAGACGCTGAGCCGTCTGCCCGTTGCCGCTCAGGCTTGTCGAGAAATCGTTCAGATACTCGCTAAATCCCGGCCTGTTGCGGATCTCAGGCTCGCTCAGGTTGCGAAATGCCATCGACCAGTCGCCGAACTCTCGCCGCTCGATCGACCGTTCAAGGAGACAAATTACACCTCCATGCCGCGCGTCGGCGCCGATCGTGCTGTAAAGCGACCGGACTGCTTCTTCCGGCCCTTCGAGCACCTGGATGAAGTTGCCGTCGTTGTAGAGGAGCATGCCCGTGACACCGAGCCTCGTGTTGTTTTCCCGGCTTCGTTTCAGAAGCTCGAACAGGTCGGCGTGGGAGAATTCCTGCCTTGCTGAGCTGACATAGACGAGCGACAACATGTGGTTGAAGACACGATTCTATCAACCCGCGGTGGGCCCCGGTCGGGCGACCTGGAGCCGGATCGCCGCTAATCCTCGCTCGTCCGGGTTACGTAGTTCGTAAGCTCTGCCGTCCGCACGCCGTAAACCTTCTCGACATTGCGGCAGATCTCGGCACCCAGCTTCTCTGGCTTATCTTCCTTCTCGTGATCGATCACAACTTTGATGTAGAGGTCGCTCCGCGCCATGCGCTTACGATGGTACTCCGCTGTACACTGAGGCAGACGAGGTTCCTTGCCAGCGATCACCACCTGCCGGATCTGTGAAAAGCGTAAGCCACGGCGTTACTGCCCGGGGGTCTCCGGTGACATATGCGCCGTCTGCTGCGGCACCGAACGTGAGACAACTGTGTCCTGCCCGCTCGATTGTCGTTACCTCCAGGAAGGTCGCAAATTCGAGAAGCCGCCGCACGTGCATGACAGCGACATTCCGAATCAGGACGTGCAGATCAATGAAGCATTTCTGGCCCACAACGAGCCGCTGCTGCTCCTGATGTCCTCTGCGATCGCCGTACAGGCACTCGGGCATAACGCGATTGACAGCGACGTTAAGGAAGCGTTAGCCTCCCTCGTTCAGAGCTGGCGCACTCTCGAAAGCGGCCTGCTCTACAAAGCCGAGCCGCAGAACCCCATTGCGGCACGCATCGCGGAAGGCGTACGTGAGGCGGTTGAGTCCCTCCGAACGGCCATGTCCAGTGAAGGACTTCAACTTCGCGACCCAGACCTGATGAAGATCTTCGTGTTCCTGCAGAGGCTCGAGATTCGGTACAACAACCGGCGTCCGAAGGGACGGGCGTTCATCGACCTCCTGCGTGCTTTCATGCCGCCCTCGAAAGAAGAACAAAAGCCTCCGGGCGAGCCGGGCATCATCCTTACGCCATGACTGCACTGATCGTGTTTGCTCACGGATCTACTGTCGAGGCGGCCAATGAAGGGGTGCGTGCCGTGACGGCGGCGGTAGCTGCCGACGGCGGCTACACCGTCGTGGAAACCGCATTCCTCGACTGCGCCCATCCCACTCTGTCCGAGGCGGTCGTCTCCGTGATCGGACGGGGAGCGAACCGGGTTGTCGTGGTGCCCTTCTTCCTTACCCTCGGCGTTCACCTGCAGCGAGACCTGCCTGGGATCGTCGAGCGTCTCAGGCACATCCATAAGGGTGTAGCGATCGACGTCACGCCGCCGCTCGAAGGCCATCCCTCTTTGCGCAGCATCGTGCTCGAGCGCGCCGAGGAGGCCCTTGCCGGTTCCCGTTCACACAGCCAGGCTCATTGAATCGCGCTTCATAGCACCCGATGTGAAGCACTTCGTCTTTGACGTTCCTGCTACGCCGGAGTTGCCCTACCTGCCCGGACAGTTCGTATCGATCACGCAGGAAATCGACGGCAGGAAGATCACACGCGCCTATTCGACGGCGTCGCCCGCGTGTGGCAATCGGTTCGAGCTGTGCTTGAACCGGGTGCAGGACGGCCTGCTCTCGCCCTGGCTGTTCAACCTCGAGCCGGGTGAAACCGTTGAGATCAAAGGACCTCTCGGCGTATTCACGTGGCGATCGCCTGTCCGCGACTCGGTCCTTGTGGCTACCGGAACTGGCGTCGTCCCGTTCCGTGGAATGCTGCAAAGCTATCTTGCATCCGGCGGAAGCGCACGCATAAGTTTGGTTTTGGGAGTTCGTTATGAAGCTTCGCTGCTCTACCGGGACGAGTTCGAAGAGTCGGCGGCCAAATATCCGAACTTCCGCTTCGTGCCGGTTCTCAGCCGGCCTGGAGCAGACTGGGCAGGGCGCTCCGGGCACGTTCAGGAGCACGTACTCGTAGCGATCGGAGAGCGACGGGACGTGGACGTCTACGTTTGTGGGATGAAGACGATGGTCGACGATATGAGGGTCCGGCTCCGCGAGATCGGTCTGGATCGAAAGCAAATCATCTTCGAGAAGTACGATTAAATACCGATCGACCAGTGCTCCGAGCACTTGACACGAACACACTCAGATTACATAATAGAGTCGTGCTGAAGGGAACGCACGAGAGCCCTTCACTGCGAGTATCAAGGAGAACTCACGAGCATGGCGAAGATCATTGGAATTGACCTCGGCACCACAAACTCCGTGGTGGCGGTGATGGAGGGTGGGCAGCCTGTCGTCATTGCCAACCAGGAGGGTGGACGCACGACTCCTTCTGTGGTCGGCTTTACAAAATCAGGCGAGCGGCTGGTCGGGCAGGTTGCCAAGCGCCAGGCCGTGACAAACCCGGAAAACACCATCTATTCGATCAAGCGCTTCATGGGAAGGCGTCACAACGAAGTCGGCGACGAGACCAAGCTGGTCCCCTACAAGGTCGTCGGCGGAGATAATGGCGACGCGCGTGTCGAGGCGCAGGGCAAAAAGCTGTCGCCGCCTGAAGTCTCGGCCATGATCCTTACCAAGCTTAAGGAAGCAGCCGAAGCTTACCTGGGAGAGAAGGTGTCGGCGGCCGTGATCACCGTTCCGGCCTACTTCAATGACGCCCAGCGTCAGGCGACGAAGGATGCCGGTCAGATTGCGGGTCTCGAGGTCAAGCGCATCATCAACGAACCTACCGCAGCGGCGCTTGCGTACGGCCTCGACAAGAAGAAGGACGAGACGATCGCCGTGTTCGACTTCGGCGGCGGCACGTTCGACATCTCGATTCTGGAAGTCGGCGACGGCGTGGTCGAGGTGAAATCCACAAACGGCGACACTCACCTGGGCGGCGACAACATCGACCAGCGGCTGATCGAATGGATCATCGGCGAGTTCAAGCGCGAGAACGGCATTGACCTGTCGCGCGATCAGATGGCTCTGCAACGGCTCAAGGAAGCCGCAGAAAAGGCCAAAATCGAACTCTCGACGCTGCTGGAAACCGAGATCAACCTGCCGTTCATCACAGCCGATGCAACCGGTCCGAAGCACCTGGTGCAGCGCCTGACGCGCGCCCGCTTCCAGGACATGATCGATGACATTCTGCAGCGCCTGGCAGGTCCGTGCAAACAGGCTATGCAGGATGCGGGCGTCACGCCCCAGAACATCGACGAAGTTGTCCTGGTTGGCGGCTCCACGCGTATTCCGAAGGTGCAGGAGCTGGTGCGCAACCTGTTCGGCAAGGAACCGAACAAGACCGTGAACCCGGACGAAGTGGTCGCTGTCGGCGCTGCGGTTCAGGGCGGCGTTCTCGGCGGTGAAGTAAAGGACGTACTGCTGCTCGACGTTACCCCGCTGTCGCTGGGTATCGAGACACTCGGCGGCGTCTTCACGAAGCTGATCGAGCGCAACACTACGATCCCCACCAAGAAGAGCGAGACCTTCTCAACGGCGGCCGACAACCAGACCTCGGTCGAGATCAAGGTCTACCAGGGCGAGCGTTCGATCGCGGCTCACAACCGGCTCCTCGGCGTGTTCCAGCTCGGCAACATTCCGCCGGCACCGCGTGGCGTGCCTCAGGTCGAGGTCACATTCGACATCGATGCCAACGGCATCCTGAACGTGATCGCGAAGGACAAGGCCACGGGTAACGAGCAGAAGATCACCATCACGTCATCCTCGGGCCTCAGCAAGGAAGAGGTCGAGAAGATGGCGAAGGATGCCGAGGCAAACGCTGCCGACGACCGTCGCCGAAAGGACGAGGTCGAGGCTCGCAACCAGGCAGACTCGATGGTCTACAACGTGGAGAAGATGCTGCGCGAGCACCGCTCCAAGATCTCCGAAGCTGATGCGAAGGGTGTCGAGGACGCGGTGGAAGAGACCAAGAAGGCGATCCAGAACGGTGAACTCGACGCGATCCGCTCGGCGACCGACAAGCTGACGCAGGCGAGCCACAAACTTGCCGAGGCGATGTATCGCAGCTCCGGCACTCCGGGTGCCGGCGGCCCGACCGATGGTGCGACGGGCGCTGGTGCCGGTGCGGCCGGCTCGACAGACGGCCAGGGCGGCGGCGCGAAGGACAACGTCGTGGATGCGGAGTTCGTCGACGTAGACGACAAGAAGTAAGTTGAGTTTGACCCGCTGAGGGTGTGAGGTCGGAATGGCAACAAAGCAGCAGGACTACTATCAGGCTTTGGGCGTGGAGCGCGGTGCCTCTGAGGAAGAAATCCGAAAGGCGTACCGGAGACTTGCGCGCAAGTACCATCCCGACCTCAACCCGGGCGACAAGAGCGCGGAAGAGCAGTTTAAGCGCGTTCAGGAGGCCTACGACATACTGAGCGATTCGAAGAAGCGCTCCATGTATGACCAGTACGGATTCTATTCGGAGAACGGAATGCCGGGCGGCACAGGACCGGGCGGCGGGGGGCCAGGGTCCGGCAACTTCGACTTCGGCGGTTTCGATTTCTCTGAGTTTGTAAAGAATCAGGGAAATGCCACGCGCGAAGAGACGGCGTAAGGTGGAGCCGGTTTCCGCGACATCTTCTCGGACCTGTTTGGACGGCGCGGCCCCAACGGCTCTTCGCAGGCTCCGCAGCGGGGCGCCGACCTTGAGTACTCGCTCAGCATCGACTTCTGGCAGGCAATTCGCGGGACGCAGGTAAAACTGAACATTCAGCGGCAGGAGGTCTGCGGCCAGTGCGGAGGCAGCGGTACGGCCGGCGGCAACATGCCGCAATGCCCCGAGTGCAAGGGAACTGGTACGGTCTCGCAGATGGCTGGAGCCATGAAGTTCAACGTGACGTGCCGCCGCTGCGAAGGCTCGGGGCGGCTGAAGAATGTTTGTCCTGCATGTTATGGCGACGGTCGCACTGCGAGGCCGGACTCGGTGGAAGTGCGCATCCCGCAGGGAGTACAGACCGGCACGCGGCTGCGAGTTGGTGGCAAGGGGAACTCGGGCGTCCGAGGGGGCGCAGCAGGCGACCTTTACATCACCGTCCGCGTAGAGCCGCATCCAGTGTTCAGCAGGGATGGCGACAATATTCAGATTCGCCTGCCCGTTTCGGTTTCCGAGGCTGGGCTGGGCGCACGGATCGAAGTGCCTACCGTGGATGGCAAGGCGCTGCTCAAGATCCCACAAGGTACCCAGAACGGGCAGAAGTTTCGTCTTCGTGAGAAGGGCGTGTACAACGCACGGAAGGGGTCACGCGGCGATCAGATCGTCGAAGTTCTGCTCAGGGCGCCCGATGTGGCAAACGAGCGGACGCGCGAGTTGCTACGTGAGCTTTCCCAGTTGGACGGAACGGATCCCCGGTCTGAGGTCTGGTCGGCAATCTAGGACAGGCAAGTCAACATGTCGAACAAGAGCAGAGTCAAAGCGGCATACATGATCTCGGCAGTGTCCGAGCGGTACGGCATTCATCCGCAGACACTCCGGCTCTATGAGCGGGAAGGGCTTTTGCGGCCGTCGCGCAGCGAAGGAAACACCAGGCTTTACACCGACGACGATTTGGAGCGTCTCGAGGTCATCCTGAAGCTGACGCGCGAACTTGGCGTGAACCTCGCCGGGGTTGAGATCATCCTCAACATGCGCGAGAAGATGACCGAAATGCAAAAGCAGATCGAGGAGTTCGTCCGTCAGTTGAATCGCGAGCTGGCTACGCATCAGACTCCTCAGGCGCAGGCTGAGACACGAAATTCGCTGGTGCCCGTCGTCCAGATCCGTACGGTTCGGCGCGAAGTCTAGCCCACAGCGCCAGCGGCTCGCCGTTAACAGCCGCAGGCATTATAGAATCTTGGGCAGATGCTCCGACGCACATTCCTTGCCTCCACTGGCGTCGCAGCAGCTCAACGAAGCACCAGGCGAAAGCCCAACCTTCTGTTTCTGATTGCGGACGATCATGCCGGCTACGTGCTCGGTTCCGATGGTGACCGCATCGCTGAAACACCTCATCTGGACGGGCTCGCATCGGAAGGAACCCGGTTTGCGGCCAACTACTGCAATTCGCCGGTGTGTACGCCTTCGCGGCAGTCCTTCCTGACAGGGCAGTTGCCGCACGCGGCCGGCGTGACCGTGTTGCGGACGGCGCTCGATCCTTCGAAGCCAACGACCGCGAAACAGCTGAAGGCAGCCGGATACACCACCGCCGTCTTTGGCAAGATGCACCTGAACCAGCCTGACTCGCCCGGCCTGTTCGGATTCGACAGCATGATGACGGAAGTGTCCGTCGTCAAAGCATGGCGTGCTGCAGGCGGAAAGCCTGTGCCTTCGGACGTGCGCACGCAGACGGTGCCGTGGAGACCGTTTGCCACCCCGGCTGAGGAGTGGTTAAACGCCGGGAACCTCCCCTACCCGCGTTATGAGCAGGACATGCGCAGCGCCTTTCAGCTGCGACAAGCCGAGAGCTGGCTGGAACAGAACAAGGCGCGTCAGTTTGCCCTTTGGATGAGCTTTCAGGAGCCCCACTCGCCCTTCGACTTCCCAGTCGAGGGCCGCCGGTTTTCCGCAGACCGCTTCAACGCTCCGCAGCCCGGTCCCGAGGACGCGTGGCAGATCCCACTGATTTTCCGGGATCTCAGTCCCGAGCAGAAGCAGGGCATTCGTGCGGCCTACTACAACTCGGTTCGCTATCTCGACAGCAACATCGGACGCATGCTGGATCTCCTGCGGCGGCACAGGCTTGAGGAAGACACCCTGGTCGTTTACATGGCCGACCACGGTTACTCGCTCGGTCAGCATGGCCGGTTCGAGAAGCACTGCGGCTACGATCCAGCGATGCGCGTCCCTCTGATCTTCCGCTTGCCGGGCCGCGTTCGGCAGGGCGTCGTGAACGATCTCACCGAATCTGTCGATGTACCACACACGATTCTCGATCTGCTGGAAGCACCTCCGCTACCGGTGCAGCATGGACGGTCGCTGCGCCCCTGGATGGAAGGGGGAACGAATCCCCGCGGGCGCGATCACATCTTCTCCGAGTACCTCGAGAACGAAGAAGCGTTCATCCGGACAAAGACTCACAAACTGATCTTTTGCTCGGGCCGGCGCGAACGCACGGACGGATACAAGACGGACAACCCTACACCCGGTCGATACACGCGCCTCTACGATCTGGCGCACGATCCGGACGAGTTTCACGATGTTGCAGCAAAGCAGCCGAAGGTGGCGGAGCAACTAAAGCGGTTGATGCTGGACCGTTTTCGCGGCACCCATTTGGACCGTGCCGGTGAGCCGTCTCATGGGAGCGTTGACGAGTTGCTGGAGTGGTACCTGAGGCCAAGGGACAGCGCTCCTCCTGAAAGGAATCTATGATCACAAGACGAAGCTGGCTTGCCGGCGCTACTGCGGCCGGACTGGCCATGGGTGCGAACGAGCCCGCACCGTACAAGCGCGGCAAAGGATGGAAGAACCTCTCCGGAGCCGGTTTGGAAGGCTGGGTTGACGAGCATAGCAAGCCCCACGAGTGGATGGCTGCCAACGCTGTCGCAGCTTCGGGCAAGACCCTGAACGCCTCCGGGTCAGGGCAGATTCTGGTGAACGGGCCAAAAGGCCGCACCGGCAATCTTGTTACCGGCACGAAGTTTGGCGACGTGGAACTCTACGTTGAGTTCATGGTTCCGCAGGGATCGAACTCCGGGGTGTATCTCCAGGGCTTATACGAAATCCAGGTATTTGACAGCCATGGCGTGGCCAAACCCAGCACCACCGACTGCGGAGCGATTTATCATCGCTGGATCAATGAGAAGCCGGTCGGCGGCTCAGCTCCTCGTGTGAATGCCAGCAGGGCTCCCGGGGAGTGGCAGTGGTTCCATGCGTGGTTCGAGGCTCCTCGGTTCGACGCGTCGGGCAAGAAGACAAAGGACGCCCGATTCGTGAGAGTGCTTCACAACGGTCAGGTCGTGCAGGAAAACGTCGTGGTTGATGGCGGCACGCGCGCGCATATGAACATACCCGAAGCAGCGCAAAACCCGATCATGCTGCAGGGCGATCATGGCCCGGTCGCATATCGAAACCTCTGGATCAGACCGTCAGGCAAGTAGCCGCGAGCTACCCTGAAAGTTGCACTTCCTGGGACAGAGCCTGACGATCGCGGGCAAAGACCTTCGTTCCGAACTTCGCAGCAAGGAGACAATCAACGCGACCGTCTCCTTCTCGATCATCATTCTTCTACTGTTCAGCTTTGCCTTCGATCCAACGTCGGAGCAGGCGCAGGAGTTGGCGGGCGGCCTCCTGTGGCTGGTATTCGCGTTTTCGGGTGCGCTCGTCATCAACCGCAGTTTCGCCCGCGACCTTCCCAACGACTGTCTCGACGCGCTGCTCGCATCCCCGATCTCAGGTGCCGCCCTGTTCTTCGGCAAGGCGTGCGCCAATTTCGTGCTTCTCCTGACGCTGGAAATGATCTGCTTTCCAATCTTCGGCATCTTCTACAACGTCAGCTGGACCCGGCAGTTGCCGTCGCTCCTGCTCGTTGTCGCGCTGGCCACCTGGGGCATCTCCGTGGTCGGCACCACGTTCGGTGCCATGACGGTAAATCTCAGGCTCCGCGAGCTCATGCTCCCGATGCTGATCTACCCGATTCTGATTCCCTGCCTTCTGGCGGCAATCCAGCTGACTGCAGTCCTGGTTGCCGGCAAGCCGATCGCAGGCGACCTCAACCTATGGCTGCGGCTGCTTACGGTTTTTGATGTAATCTATACGGCGTTGGCATTGGTGCTGGTCGACAACGTCCTTCTGGGGTAACAGTTCCATGAGAGACAAGATCATCTACGCGGTCGGAGTTGCCGCCTGGCTGCTGCTCATCCGCAACTTCTACGTCATCTTCGTTGGCCTTCCGGACGAAGCGGATCAGGGCGCGATCTACCGCATTCTGTTTATTCACGTTCCAGGGGCTGCAGCCTTCATGTTCGGTGGTTTTGCAGCCATGCTGGCGAGCGTCCTGTTTCTGGTGCGCAAGAATTTTCAGTACGACGCCGTGGCAGCATCGGTAACGGAGGTTGCGCTGATGGGCGGCGCCATCAATCTCGCGACCGGGATGATCTGGGCACGAATCATCTGGGGAGTTTGGTGGGCCTGGGATGCGCGGCTCACGTTCATGCTGATTTCATGGCTGATGTATGCGGGATATCTGATGCTGCGTCAGGCAATCGAAGAGCCCACCCAGCGCGCGCGCTTCGCAGCGGTGTTGTCGATCCTGACCTTCCCTGGCGTGGTGATCACATATAAGGCCATCGACTGGTGGCGCACTCAGCACCCCGGACCGGTACTGAGCATTCGTGGTGCGCAGGGTGCCATGGATCCTGTAATGGAGCAAACGTTGTATCTGAACGTGCTCGCATTCCTTCTGTTGGCCGGAGTGCTGACTGCCGTTCGAATGAACCAGGAAGGCATGCGTCGCGAGCTCGACGCGCTGAGGCGTCAGGCGCACGCAAACGCGGTTTAAGGACAGCATCATGGATTCCAGAAACTTCCTGTACATGTTCTACGGCTTTGCGGCCGCGCTGACGATCATCATTCTGTACGTACTGACTCTGGTGTCGCGCGAGCAGAAACTGCGCCAGGAGATGCGGCGCTTGCAGAGCATGATAGAGTCCGGAGATCGACGGTCATGAAAAGACGAGATCTCCTTGCCGGAGCCGCTGCCGGCACTTTCCTAACTCAGCGGCAACTCGATGCACAGGCGCAGGTCACACGTGCCACTCGCGCCATGCCTTCGCCGAAGATCCGTGACATCAGCGTAATCGCCACGTCCCCCCAGGGCCTGCGCCTCGTGGTTGTCAAGGTGACGACCGATCAGGACGGCCTGTACGGCTATGGCTGCGGCACCTTCACCCAGCGAGCCGACCTTGTCGTCGAAGCAGTCAACCGCTACCTCAAGCCGTTCATGATGGGGAAGCCGACGGACCGTATCGACGACGCTTGGCAGGCAATGTACAACAGCTCCTACTGGCGCAACAGTGGCGTGCTGAACAACGCCATCAGCGGCGTAGATATGGCTCTGTGGGACATTAAGGGCCGCCAGGCAGGTATGCCCGTGTACCAGCTGCTCGGGGGGAAGCTTCGGGAGGCTGCGGACTGCTACGGTCATGCCAGCGGTGCCGATTTCCCGCAGGTGATCGAGAGCGCGAAGAGCTACATGGAGCGCGGATTTCGGCACGTTCGCGTTCAGGTGGGCGTTCCCGGTATGGCGGGGTACGGCTCAGGCGGCGGCGACGCCAAGGTGGAGGCGCTCCATTCGGCTCCGGTATTCGAGCCGGCCATGTACATTCGCCGCGCCTTGAGGCTCTTTGAAGAGTGCCGTAAGCACCTTGGCGAAGAGGTGGAACTGTGCCACGACGTGCACGAGCGTGTCACCCCCACACAGGCGCTTCAGTTCTGCAAGGACGTTGAGAAGTTCAGGCTGTTCTTCTTCGAAGACCCTTTCTCGCCGGAAGACCTCGCCTGGTTCCGGCTGACGCGGCAGCAATGCGCCACGCCGATCGCGATGGGCGAGTTGTTCAACAGCCCGCACGAGTGGAGTCCGCTGATTTCTGAACGGTTGATCGATTACATCCGCGTGCACGTATCGCAGGCAGGGGGTCTGACGCCCTGCCGCAAGATCGCGGTACTGGGTGAGTTCTTCGGGGTGAGGACTGCGTGGCACGGCCCAGGCGACGTTTCGCCCGTCGGTCACGCCTGCAACGTTGCACTGGATCTGGCCAGCTACAACTTTGGCGTCCAGGAGTACTCAGCATTCGGCGATGCCACTCGCGAGGTGTTCGACGGAGTGCCGGAAATGAAGAACGGCTATCTCTACGCGAACGAGAAGCCGGGCTGGGGCATCGAGGTAAATGAGAAAGCCGCGGCGAAGTACCCATTCGGGCACAACGAGCGCGGCGACAGGAAGCAGTACAACGGCGGCTGGGGTGAAGTTCGCCGCCGTGACGGCACGATCATTAAGCAGTAACTGCGGTAGGTGCGGCGGGGGCAGGGGCTGCCTTCAAAGGTGCGGCCTCTCCCCTGACGATGTCGATGCTCCCCTTGAAGTAGGCTTCGTCTTCGATGTTGATGCCCGCGGTTCGAAGGTTGCCCACCACACTTCCTTCCTTGCGGATCGTGATCTTCTCACGTGCTTCGATGTTGCCCTGGACCTGACCCTGAACAACGACTTCACGTGCCTTGATGTCCGACCTGGCCTTTCCGTTGGGTCCGATCGTCAGGCGGGAATCCTTGGCCTGGAGAGTACCCTGTACTTCTCCGTCAATGAACAGATCCTCACCACTAATCACGTCCCCAACGATCCTGACGGCTTTGCCGATGACCGCGGTACTCCTCCGTTCCGGCTCAGCCATGCGTGGGGCCGGCGCAACGGGCGCGTAGGCGGTGTCTTCCGCGGTCGGTCGCGGGTAGGCCGGCGCTGCGGCCGGTGTCTGGGGTTCGGATTTCTTGCGTTCCCACATCTCTGCACTGTGACATACGGCGACTCCTGTAGACAACTAAAACACAGTTAAGTGGAAATGTTCAGAGTGCTACTTACCGCCTGAGCCTGTGAAAGTGCGTCCGTCCGGCTGCAGAACGCGCCGCATCTCAGCCCCCGCCTCCCCCGGCTCAGCGGCCCAAAGTACCGTGAAGAAACCGTCGCGCCACGGTATCACCCCGTCAGCTCCCGCGGGCGTGACCATAACGTTTGGGAACTCGCGTAACGCGCGACGCAGTTCGTACACGGTTTCCCCTTCTGCAACCACCACCAGCAGTCCTGCCTCAACCTGCTGTGCCCAGGTTGTGAGCGGCAGGTCGGCAGCCGGCTTGAGGACCAGGAGGCGGTCGTCAGGCCGCAGTTCCATCAGATCTTCTCGGCTGCTGCGACCTGCACCAGGCCATCGGCCTTTCCATTACTCCCGGACGTACCCTGCAACACGGCCTGCGCCTCCTCGGCTGTGAACTCGGCTGTTTTCGCGTGCATGTTCATCGAGCAGAACTTCGGACCACACATCGAGCAGAAATGGGCTTCCTTGAACCCCTCCTCAGGCAGCGTCTCATCGTGCATGGCCCGCGCTGTTGCCGGGTCAAGAGACAGCTCGAACTGTCGGTTCCAGTCGAACTTGTAGCGTGCGCGCGACAGTTCGTCGTCCCGGTCGCGGGCACCGGGGCGTTTGCGTGCGATGTCGGCTGCATGAGCCGCGATCTTGTATGCGATGATGCCGGCTTTCACGTCATCGCGGTTTGGAAGCCCGAGGTGCTCTTTCGGGGTTACATAGCAGAGCATCGAAGCGCCGTGCCACCCGATCATTGCCGCACCGATGGCGGACGTAATGTGGTCGTAGCCCGGAGCAATGTCCGTCACCAGCGGTCCCAGCGTGTAGAACGGAGCCTCGTGGCAGAGCTCCTTCTCTTTATCCACCTGCAGCTGAATCTGATCCAGAGGCACATGGCCGGGCCCCTCGATCATTACCTGCACATCGTACTTCCAGGCGATCTGCGTCAGCTCGCCCAGCGTTTTCAGTTCAGCGAACTGCGCTTCGTCGCTGGCGTCAGCGACACAGCCAGGACGGAGGCCATCGCCTAAGGAGAAGCTGACATCGTACTTCTGCAGAACTTTGCAGATGTCTTCGAACCGCTCGTAAAGAAAGTTCTGACGATGGTTCTTGACCATCCACTCGGCCAGAATGGCACCGCCACGGCTGACGATACCCGTGATGCGCCTGGCGGTGAGCGGAACGTACTGAACCAGCACGCCGGCATGGATGGTCATGTAGTCCACGCCCTGCTGTGCCTGCTCTTCAATGACCTCGAGCATTACCTCAGCGGTAAGGTCCTCAACCCGGCGCACGCGCGAAAGCGCCTCGTAAATCGGAACCGTACCAACAGGGATGGGCGAAGCTTCAATAATGGCTTTGCGGATACGGGGAATATCGCCGCCCGTCGACAGATCCATGACGGTGTCCGCGCCGTATTGCACGCTGTACCGGAGTTTGTCGAGTTCCTCTTCAATGTTTGAGGTGGTTGCCGAGTTCCCGATGTTCGCGTTGATTTTGCACTTTGACGCAACGCCGATGCACATCGGCTCGAGCGAACCATGGTTGATGTTGGCAGGAATGATCATGCGGCCACGAGCTACTTCTGACCGGACCAGTTCAGCGTCGATCTGCTCGCGGCGGGCGACATACTCCATTTCACCCGTGATCTCGCCCTTTCTGGCATAGTGCATCTGCGTACGGACGGGATCTTTCAACCGGGGTTCCACCCACTGTTCGCGCATCTCCCGATTATGTCATGCTGTGGTCTGCATAACGGTAAGACCGGCGTGCCTTACTACCCCCGTCATCTAACGTTCGTGACAACGGAGGAGATGATTGGCTGGGGCAGCTCGCTCATCCTGCTGCTGACTGTGGGAAAACAGGTTTACAAGCAGTGGGAATCGGGTTCTACCGAGGGTATCTCGAGGTGGCTTTTTGCCGGCCAGACAGCCGCATCGCTCGGATTCGCCGTTTATAGCTGGATGGTCGACAACATGGTCTTTGTCGTTACCAACAGCTTCATGGTGGCGAACGCACTCCTTGGCCAGGTGATCCTGATCCGCAACCGCCGCCGTGGGTCGTGAGTGGCTATAATCTCCTGACAGAGAGGCCACCCGATGAAGCTCGTCGCTTTTCTTGCCGCATGCGCGGTGCTCGCCTGTGCCCAGCGGCACAAGCTGGGCGAGATCAACACGGAAACCGAAGAGGGCAAGGTCCTTCAGGCCATTGGCTCGGAGGAGGATGCCGGCCGCAAACTCCAGCTGATGGAGTCGTTCGTATCGAAGTACGGCAAGCATGCGGCTGCCGGCTGGGTATGGTCGCAGCTTCAGCCCGCCTACAACAAAGCAGGAAACTTCGATAAGGCGGTGCAGGCCGGTGAACAGCTTTTCGCCATAGACGCTGGTGATATGGATGCAGCGTATGGCAGTTTGAAGGCCTCGGAGGGCAAGAAGGACGCGCCAGGAGTTCTGAAGTGGGCTGTCACAACCTCTGACCTTGCCCGGAAAACTGCAACGGCTCCGAAGAGGGAAGACCAGACTGATGAGGAGTACAAGCAGGCCGTTGACTTCGCCAAACAGGTGGACACGTATACGGAGTACTCGTTGTACGCGACCGGGCTCGCCGAGCCGAACCCGCAGAACGTTGTGCAACTGGCGCATGCGCTGGAGGCACGCAACCCGAACAGCCAGTACCTTCCCCAGGTGATGTCCAGGTACGCATGGGCGGCACGGGAGGCAAAGGTCATGCCTGAGGCCGTCGCGTTTGGAGAGCGCGCGTTCGCACGCAAGCAGTTCAACGAGGATCTGCTGGCCGCGATGGCGGATTATTATCTGAACGCGAATCCAAAACAGCCGGAAAAGGTACTGGAATTCTCGGGAAAGCTGGTTGAGGTAATCTCGTCCAAGCCCCGGCCCGAAGGCGTCAGCGAGGCCGATTGGGCGAAGAAGAAATCACTTATGCTCGGCCTTGGACACTGGATGGCCGGCAGTACGTATGGGTCACAAAGCAAGCACGCCCTGACAGACAAGTCCTTCCGATCTGCGCTGCCCTACATCAAGGATAATGATCAGCTACTGGCAGGCGCTCTGTTCCATCTTGGAGTTGCCAATTATCAGATAGGCAAGGGTAAGAACACACAGCAGATGGTTGAGGCCGTCAATTTCATGAAGCAGTGTGCAGCGCTGAAGAGCCCTTACCAGGCGAAGGCACAGCAGAATCTTGCAGTGATGCGCAAGGAGACGGGCGGGAAGTGAGAACTGTCCCGTTTGCCCTGCTGGCGGTTGCGGCCGTCGCAGGCCCGGACGCAGTCAGCGTGCACCGCAGCGCAATCCTGATCGACACGCACAACGACGTGCCCATCAAAGTGGCCAAAGG
>DASQEG010000581.1:0-3199 GCA_035633775.1 Bryobacteraceae bacterium | reverse complement strand
CGGGGCCGACGGCTCCTTTCAAATAACCAACATTCCCCTCCAAACCTATACAGCGCAGGTTACGAAGGATGGTTTTCAAACCTGGCGGCAGTCGCTGTCGCTCCGCAGCAACGTTCCGCAGGCCCTCGAAGCTCAGCTGGTTCTGGCCGCCCAAACCACCAGCGTTCAGGTCAGTGCGTCCGACACTCTGCAAATCGTAGACACCGAAGCTACCGGTACTCGCACCGAAATCAACGCGTCCACCATCGCACGTATGCCGATTGCGCCCAGCAACCGGGGCCTTGAGGCGATGCTGGTCAGCTCTCCTGGGTTTGCGGCGAATGCAAACGGAGCCATACACCCGCGGGGCGCGCATAACCAGATGACCTATGTGGTCGACGGGATGCCGATCGCCGATCAGCTCACAGGTGCCTTTGCGAATGCGGTCGACCCTTCGCTGGTGCAAACCGTCGAACTGTTCACCGGGAACGTACCTGCGGAGTTCGGGAGCAAGGTGTCCGGCGTGGCTGTGATTACTACTCGCAGCGGGATGGGGAGCGCCCGCGCATTTTCCGGCAGCACTCAGGCAACAGCCGGCGAGTTCGACACGTTCGGCAGTCTCACGCAAGTGTCCGGAGGTTCCGACAAGTGGGGATACTTCGGGTCAGTCAACATCCTCAAGAGCAACCGGTATCTCGATCAGGTCTCAATCGACAACCTCCACAACGGCGGCAACTCGCAGCGAGGTTTCGGCCGGATCGACTATATGGCGACCTCGCGCGACACCTTGCGATTCAGCGTGATGTCAGGCCGGTCCGGATTTCAGCTTGCGAATCTTCGCTCACAACACGCAGCGGGTCAGGACCAGCGACAGGAACTGGAGGATGTATCCATATCGGGTGGATGGCTGAGGACGCTGAATTCCAGCACGACGGTCGACACCACCGTGTCCTGGCGCACTGCCTGGGCCAAGCTTCTTCCCAGCCCCGCCGACATTCCCGTCACCGCTGCCCAGGATCGCCGAATGTCGACTTTCACGGCTGCGAGCCGGTGGAATCACATTCGCGGTCGCCACACGTTGCGGGTGGGGGCCGATGCGCAGCGATACCCTGTGCGTGAGAGTTTCACGCTCGGCATCACGTCGGCTGAGTTCAATCGCCCAGAGTCGGAGGAGTTTATACCAACGCTTCTGCCGCACGATCTCACGCGCGGCGGCTCCCCGTTCCGCTTCAGTGCTGCAGAAACGGGTGGCATGTACTCGGCGTTCGCCCAGGACACGGTCCGGCTCGGCCGACTTACGCTTAACCTCGGCGCACGCTATGATGCGTATCGGTTCCTCGTCAACGGCAATCAGTTCCAGCCTCGTATTGGCCTCGCCTTTAACATCTCCGAGACGAAAACTGTGCTGCGCGCTTCCTACAATCGCACCTATCAGACACCGCCGAATGAGAATCTGCTTCTGTCGAGCAGTACGGCGGCTGCTGTGCTCGTACCGGCCATCATCAGAGAATCGTTCGGACGCGCGATTACGCCGATCGTCCCGGAGCGGCAGAATGTCTTCGAAGTGGGATTGCAACAGGGCGTTGGTCGGCACCTCAGCCTCAGTGCCGCTTACTATCACAAGGACTCGCGCGACCTGCAGGACAACGATAATTTCCTGAACACCGGAATCATCTTCCCCATCACGCTTGCCCGGTCCCGAACGAATGGTGCAGAGGGTCGCCTCACCCTCGTGCCGTGGCGCGGCCTGTCGGGCTCGCTTAGCCTGACTCACATCCGCACGATTGTTACTCCGCCGTTCACGGGCGGGCTGTTTCTCGGCTCGGCCGCAGTCGAATCGTTGAGCGCGGGTCCGTTCATCATCGATCATGATCAGACACTTGGTGCGCATGGTCTCGTGAGCTACAACCTGCGACGCAATTTGTGGGTAAGCACCTCTGTTCGCTACGACAGCGGGCTTGTCGCGAATCCTTCCGACCCGGCCGAAGTAGCAGCCGACCCCGACTATGCCGACCTTCTGCCGTATGTAAACCTGCTTTCCGATCCCGCTCGTGTGCGGCCACGTACGATCGTGGACATTGCGGTCGGCTACGATCACATCCGAAACGACCGGCGCACCTGGGATGCGGGTTTCCAGATCTCAAACATTGGCAACGTGACGGCGCTGTATAACTTTCAGTCGATCTTTGTGGGCACACGCCTGGTTCAGCCGCGCACTGCGTCGGTGAAGCTTCGCTTCTGGTTCTGATTCGCAGATAGACTTGCAGGTGTGACCAGACGGAGCTTCATCGCCTCGCCGACGCTGCTTTCCGCCGCGGCCGGATCGAAAAACGCCCCGATCACGCGAGTCGACGTTTTCCTGGCGAACTACCCGGTGGCGGGCTACTTCAAGTTTTTCAGCGGAGGCAAGCGTCACACCGTCTTCGTCCGGATCACGCTCGAGGATGGCCGCGAAGGCTGGGGACAAAGCGTCCCAATCCCGACTTGGAGCTACGAGACTCCTGAATCGGTTTCGATCACGATCACCAGGTATCTGAGACCGGTGCTCGTCGGGCGCGATCCGGTCGACATCGAAGGGGCACACCGGGCGATGAATCGGGCAATTGCTCCTTCCTTCTCGACTGGGATGCCCATCGCAAAAGCTGGCATCGACCTGGCCTTGCATGATCTCGCCGGAAAACTGGCAGGCAAGAGCCTCCACGAGCTTTGGGGCCGTAAGCCGCTCAGTGAGGTGGTCCTGAGCTGGACGGTAAACACAACCGAACTCGCCGACGTGGAAAGGCTTGTCGCCGAAGGACGGGCGCGAGGATATCGGCACGTGAACATCAAGGTAGCGCCGGATCCGAAGTTTGACGTCCAAATGGCAAAGATCGTCCGCAAGCACATGCCTGATGAGTCATTCCTGTGGGCTGATGCCAATGGCGGATATGACACGGCCACAGCGCTGGAAGCAGCGCCTAAGCTGCGCGACGCAGGCGTGGATGTTCTGGAACAGCCGGTGGCACATAACCGCCTGAGCGGATTCCTTGCGCTTAAGAAGCAGGGTGCGCTGCCGGTGATCCTCGACGAGAACGTGGTCTCAAGTTTGGACCTCGAGGAATTCCTGAAACTCGGGATTCTCGATGGCGTAGCCATGAAGCCCGCTCGGACCGCGGGTCTGTTCGAAGCACGGAAGCAGGTGGAGATGCTGGAAGTCCGCAAGCTGATGTTCCTCGGCAGC
>DASQEG010000580.1:0-3193 GCA_035633775.1 Bryobacteraceae bacterium | reverse complement strand
CTTGGCCTCGTTCAGGTGCTCGGCGAATGCACTACCGTCGTGCCGTGAACGATCGATTGCTGTCAACTGCATGCGGAGACCCGTCAACATCTGTCCGACTTCGTCGTGAAGCTCCCGGGAGATGGCCGTTCGCTCCTGCTCCTGAGCATGCATGAGCTGAGTCGACAGACTCCGCAAGCTTTCTTCAGCAGCCTCCGCCTTCGTCCGTTCCACGTGCGATCTGTTCTCCAGTGTAGTGATTCGCAGGATGCTGCCAGTTGAGATGACGACGCCCAGGAAGAATGCGGCGGCGACGATACGTTCGATATCGTCGCGGAATTCGCGCTGGCTGTTATTTAGTTCCTCGTACTGACGCTGGTAGGAACGTTCGATCAGGTTGCTGATCGATGTCGCGATAGCGAGAATCGATTGCCTGCGAGGACGCTGCTGTTCACGCAGAAAGTAGGTTGCTTTCTGTGCTCGCTCGTGCGGAGCCCAGTGAAACACCGGCTCTATTGTGGTCCAGTACAACTCCAGTTCTGCTTCAAGCTGTTCAAACATGGCATCGCTGACCCCTCTGGTCGTCTGGCGCAGCCCAGCCAGTTCACGAGCGACGACCGTTCGTACTTCGATCATCATGTTCCGGTATTGGGTGCCCTCCCCGGGAGCAGTGTCGAGAAGCGCTTCCCGAACGGCAATGCTCACCAGGTACATCCGCCTCTCAATCTCGCCCAGACTTTTCTGTGTCGCCTGTTGTGCGGTCTGAATCTGACGGATCTCGCGATAGATTTCGTCAGATCGCCTGACGGCAGCAATGCCTGGCAGGAACAACAGCGCGAGTAGGGAACCCAGTCCGATGGTGAAGACGGGCCAGGTGCGATTTCTTAAATTGCGTCTCACGGAGCAGCTTTCAAGAGGTTATCGTGCGCGCGACCGTCTCGCATTAACCCCGTGCCCTGCTGCCCGGTACGGCCTCGATTGTACGACGGCTGTACGGCAAACAGGTGACCGCATTCGCAGCTGACGACTTCGAGTGAACAGGTTAGCTCGGCAGCGGCCGAATCGTCATGCCAGGGCATACAACATCCCCCGGCGTGAATGTCATGCCTTTGCACGATTGTTGAAGCGGCACCCGTTGCGTAGCTTGGAAGAAATGCGGTCTTACGGAAGGGGTTTCGCACTCGGCCGAAGTGCACTCGCGCTGCCCCGCTTCGCGCAACGGCGCGTAGCGTACCGGGCGGGTTCAGCCTCAAAAGGCAAAAGCCTGCGGGTGTCTGGACAACGCGGGTACTTCGCCCCGGAAAGTGATTGTGAAATGAAGACGACCACCCTGTGTGTTGCGGTGCTTGCGGTCCTGTGCCTCACGAGTTGCTCCGGAACGGAACCGGGGCGTGTGCAGGCCAGAGAACAAAAGACTGTGTCGGTCGCGGCAGTGCGTGCGGAGCGACAGGACCTCTCACGACAGACTGAACTTGCCGCAGAGTTCCGGCCCTTTCAGGAAGTCGACGTTCACGCCAAGGTCGCCGGCTACCTAAAGGCCATTTATGTCGATGTCGGTGATCGCGTGAAGCAGGGTCAATTGCTTGGCGTTTTGGAGGTGCCCGAATACGCGGAAGAACTGGCGCAGGCCACCGCCTCCGAAAAGCGCAGCGAGCTCGACGTCGTTCGCTCGAGGAGCGAGGTAACCCGCGCACAAACTGCATTGGACATCCAGAAGCTGTCGTACGACAGGCTGCTCTCGGTATCCAAGGCTCGACCAAACCTCATCGCCCAGCAGGAAATTGATACCGCTGCCTCGCGGTTCCGTGAAGCGGACGCGCAGTTGGCGACGGCCAAAGCTACTCTCGCTGCCACCGAGCAACAGGTGAAGGTCACGACGGCGGCGCGATCCCGGGTGAACACGATGATGAACTACCTCAAGATTACAGCGCCTTTCAGCGGAGTGGTTACCAAGCGCTACGCCGACTCAGGTGCCATGATCCAGGCAGGTACTGCATCGCAGACGCAAACAATGCCAGTGGTCCGCGTCTCCCAAACCGACGTTCTCCGGTTGACGCTTCCGGTACCTGAGTCGCTGGTGGCTCGTATTCGTACGGGCAGCCCTGTAGAGGTTCGCGTAGACGCGCTACAGCGTGTGTTCCAGGGGAAAGTCACCCGGTTTACCGGCCGACTGGACTCGGCCACCAGGACCATGGAGACGGAAGTTGATCTGCCAAACCCGGGCGGCATCATTCTGCCGGGCATGTATGGATATGCCTCGCTGGTGCTTGACACAACGTCGGACGCGGTGACTGTCCCTGTTCAGGCCATCGCGGGGCACAACACAAAGCCGACGGTCCTTGTTGTGAATCGCGAGAACCGGCTCGAAGAGCGTGAAATCAAGCTGGGCATGGAGACGCCGGCGCTGGTAGAAATCAAGTCGGGCGTTGCCGACGACGAACTTGTCGTGATCGGCAGCCGCGCCGGCCTTACACCAGGGAAGTCGGTTCAGGTAAAACTGCTCAACATCTCTGACTTGAAGGCAGGACATTAAGGATGGCTCGCTTCTCGATCCGGAATCCATACCTCATCGTAGTGATCTGCCTGGCCGTCGCCGTCGTGGGCCTCAGCAGCATGGCTCGCATGCCGGTTGATCTTTTTCCTCCGATCAAGATCCCGGTTGTAGTGGTAGCGACCTTCTTCAACGGAATGCCGCCGGAGCAGATCGAAGCCGATATCACCGGACGCTTCGAACGTTTTTTCACTCTGGCCAGCAGCATAGAACATATCGAGTCCCGCTCACTTCCAGGCGTGAGCCTCATCAAAGTCTACTTCCAGCCTGGGACGGATGCAGATGCCGCGGTCACAAGCATCGCAAACCTTGCGATGGCGAACCTTCGTCGCCTTCCACCGGGCACGCTGCCGCCGGTTGTGCTGAAGTTCGACGCTTCGAGCTTGCCTGTGTGTCTGATCACCGTCAAGGGCGAAGGACTGTCCGAAACTCAGTTACGTGACGCTGCCCAGTACGCCGTTCGAAACCAGGTTGCCAACGTAACCGGGGCTTCGGTTCCACAGCCGTTCGGCGGCAAGTACCGGCAGATCATGGTCTATGTCGACCCGCTGAAGCTGGAGGCACATCAGCTGAGTCCGATGGACGTAGTCCGGTCGGTAAACGAGAACAACCTCATTCTTCCCGCCGGCGACTCGCGCATCGGCCCCCTGAACTACGCTGTGT
>DASQEG010000579.1:0-1536 GCA_035633775.1 Bryobacteraceae bacterium | reverse complement strand
ATGGGCTTGCCGACGGGAAGCTGGCAGTGGCAGGAACATTCGGCGATCCATCCGCGAAGGCGACTGTGCGCCTCAAGGACGTCACCCTTTACGGGCAGACCTTAGACGAGGTTGACGCGTCGGTCGACTATGGGGGCTCGGGTGTCGAGTTGATCAGTGGTCAGGCGCGTTTCGGAAAGGCACGAGTGCTGGTGACGGGCGTATGGCGCCACCCTGCACGTGATTACCGCAACGGGACCATCAGCTTCAACGTGAGCACGCAGGGTGGTGCCCTGAATGAGATTGCCGCGATCAATAAATCGTGGTCCGGTGTGGGCGGCGGAATTGAGGCCAAAGGGAAGGGGAATTTCGAGATCAGGAACGGCTCCTTGTATCCGCAGGCGCTTGATGGGACCGTCAACCTGCGCGGGCTTGCGATTGACGGGCGAGCTCTGGGCGACTTTTCGGCAGATGCGCGCACCGTCGGGCGCCAGCTGACTCTGGGCATCAGCGGCGTAGCACGAGGTGCGAAGGTTCTCGGGAATGCCACGGTGCACCTCGAAGGCGAGTACCCGGTGCAGGGCACAGCCAGCCTGGGATCTGTTCCAATGAGCGTCATTCATGATCTTCTCCGACCGAGCTCAGGGACGACTCAGCCGCTTCCACTGGAAGGCACGGTTCAGGCCAGTGCTTCCTTCTCGGGTCCGCTGCGAAAGCCCGAGCAGATCACCGCGCGCGTCGAGGTCCCGCATCTCGAACTTGTTCCCGCACGGCGGACCATGACCGAAACTCAGCGAAGGGAACTCACCGTACGTAACGACGGGACTCTTGTGGTTGAGTATGCCGGCCGGGCGCTGAAGGTTCGCGACGCCCATCTCGTAGGATCGGAAACCGACCTGCGGCTGGCGGGTGGAGTCACGCTGGGTCCGAAGCCCGCGCTCGACCTCAGCATGAAGGGCAACCTCAACGTCGGGGTGTTGCAGAATTTTGACCCGGACCTGATTGCTTCAGGCATCGCCGTTGTGAATGCCTCTGTGCGCGGCACTGTCGACAAACCGGACCTATCCGGAAGAATGGAGCTCCGGAACGCCTCGTTCTATATACGCGACTTTCCGAACGGTCTCGATGGAGCGAACGGAATTGTGCTGTTTGACCAGCGCCGCGCGACGATCGAGAAGTTGACCGCGCATACCGGCGGAGGTGAGCTGGCCCTTAACGGATTTGTAGGCTTCGGCGGGCGAGAACTGCTGTACCAGCTGCAGGGACGAGCCGAGCGTGTACGCATCCGGTATCCGGAGGGAGTCAGTACCACGTCGAATGCTGTCCTCACGCTTACGGGAACCACATCGCGCAGCCTGTTAACAGGGACAGTTACGGTTGTGCGCGCCGGATTCAACCCACGTACCGACATAGGCGGGATCCTTGCATCTGCTCCGGCCCCTTCCATAGCTCCTGCGTCGCAGAATCTGTTCCTGCGTGGCATGCAGTTCGACGTTCGTGTGGAGACTGCACCGAACCTGCAATTTCAGACGTCGCTTACAACCGACCTTCAGGCCG
>DASQEG010000578.1:0-1506 GCA_035633775.1 Bryobacteraceae bacterium | reverse complement strand
GACGGACGCGTTTGCCGCGGATGGGTCGTTCACAACAGCCGTGCGCCGGAACTGGCGGTTATACGCTCCACTTGCGGCGGGAGCAGTGGTCGGTGTTTTCGCAGCGTTCCAGGTTCTTGCCAGCTCAGCAAGTGCCGGATTTCAGATGCCGGGAATTCAGTGGTACGAGTATGCATTCACACAGGCACGCGTCCTGCTGTCGTACGTAACACTCTTTGTACTTCCCGTTGGACTTACCCCTGATCACGACGTCGTCCTGTCCCGTTCGCTGCTGGACGGCGGTGCGGGGCTGGCTATCCTGCTCTGGGTCGCTCTCGTGGCCGTTGCCGTCTCATTGCGCCGCAAGTACCCTGTCGCGGTTCTCGGATTTCTGGTCTTTCTAGTTCTCCTCATGCCCACCTCTTCGGTCATCCCGATCAAAGATCTGATGGCCGAGAGACGTATGTATCTGCCGTTTGTCGGACTTCTCCTCGTGGCTCTCGACTGGTTGTCGCGTGTCAGCGTTCCGAATGGGACGCTGGCGGGCATTTCCACCTGTGCGCTGGCGGTGTTTGCAGTCGGTACCTATCACAGAGCGGAAGCATGGGGTGACAGCGAGAAGCTCTGGGAGAGTGCGATCGCCGCAACCCCTATGAAAGCTCGTCCGTACGGGAACCTGGCATCTGTCTATCTGGTACAACGCCAGTGCGCGGCGGCCCTCCGAGTCTTTGACCGTGCCAAGGAGGCGAAGGTCAAGATAGAGGATGCGACGGTACTCGCGACCTGGGCTTTAAGTTTAGAATGCGGCGGAGATCTGGACGCCGGGATCGCGAAGATGCAGGCCGCCGTGGAGACTGAGCCGAGCGCTCAGGCATTTGCCTCGCTCGGTCGTATGTATCTGCGGGCACAGCGCCTCACCGACGCGGAGCGCGCGCTTGCTGAAGGCGAACGCCTCAACCCGGCTTGGGAAACAACTCACGTGTATCGTGCCATGCTGCACACGGCGCGCAACAACGAACAACAAGCCATTGCCGAATTGAAGCGCGTGCTTGCGCGCAACCCGGCGAATCGGCATGCGCGTGAGTTGCTGGAGCAAACATCCGAACGCTCGCGCGCCTATCCATAATCCAGGCCGCTCGATGACGCCTGCGCGCGTCGACGCCGCTGCAAGCTGTGCTATTGGAAGCGCAGCTTGTACTCGGCCGAGTCAATGAAATTCCCAACCAGTTGAGGAAGCGTAGACTGTCCGGTGGTGAGCCGGTCGGCCCAGAAGTCGACCTCAGCGGAGCCGCCGGAACGTCGGAGGAACGCGACGTAAAGCAGGTAGGCGTAGCCCCGGTTGCGGATGCGGAGATCAAGCTCGGCGCTGCGGACGAAGCCATCCATTACCTGAGCCCGTGTGAGCCTTCCGGCTGCGAGTTCGCCCGTCCACAGCGTGAAGCCTCCGGGATCCGGAGCCCGTCCGAGGACATTCTGGTAGACCAGAGTCACGAACTGCTCGTTGGTGAGGTTGCCGTAAGCGAGCGT
>DASQEG010000577.1:0-3152 GCA_035633775.1 Bryobacteraceae bacterium | reverse complement strand
GGCTGGTCCCTACGTCGCAGCCGGTCCTCTCATGGGCATGCTGGGAGGCATCGGTGTCGCCGCTGCCCCATCGGGCGTTTCGGGCGCTCTCCTCGGCCTGGGCCTGCCGGAGCCGGAGGCTGCGCGGACGGAGAGCAGCCTTCGCCACGGCTGTATCTTGTTGTCAGTACATTGCGACTCGTCAGAGCAGGCTCGCCGGGCAAAATCGATCCTGCAGGAAACCGGTGCCGAGGACGTCTCGGTTCCAGCGGCAGGGCAGGCAAAAACGAATTGAAGTACGAGAAGGGAGACCTGGACAATGGCTGCACGCAATATTTCCGCTTTCGGCATCTACCCTGATCACTCGACGGTCACTGATGCCATTCAGCAGTTCAAGGACGCGGGCTTCCGTGGCACCGACATTTCAGTGCTGCACGCCGAGAACATGGGAACGAAGGACTTCGGCCACGAGCGACATACAAAGGCTCCTGAAGGAGCAGTCGCGGGTGGCAGCGCCGGCGCCGTTGCCGGAGCCGCACTCGGCTGGCTTGTCGGTGCGGGCGCGCTCATGATACCGGGCCTGGAGCCCATGGCAGCGGCAGGTCCGGTTGTTAGCATGCTCGGCGGCATGGGCGCCGGCGTTACGCTCGGTGGACTTACCGGAGCTCTGGCCGGATCGGGAATACCGGAATACGAGGCTCGCAGGTACGAAGGTCGAATTCGCAAAGGCGGAATTCTGCTGTCCGTTCATTGCGACGACGCACGGTGGGCGAAGCAGGCTTGCAAGCTGCTGAAGAGCACCGGCGCGCGCGATATTTCGACTGCAGGAGAGGCCCGCGCGGACTTCGCTCATTCAGATAAGCCGGTGCCGCGCCCCGGCATGCACGCGGATACGACTCGCTAGAATCTGCCGCGCAGCTTGTTCATGTCTCGCCGATTGCGCTTGGAGGGCCTGCCTTCAGGTAGTCCCTCCTGCGCGAACATAGCTTTCCGTTCTTCTGCTTCCCTGACGCGCCCTTCTTTGCTCTCTTCCGTTTCGGCATAGAGGGCTTGAGCGACCGCAGCCGGCCCTCGCATCTGGCTTAGTCCCACGACCTGAATGTGGTAAGTTCCGCTGTCTGTCCGGATGCGCAGAGCGTCCCCGATGCGCACCTCCCGAGCGGGTTTGGCGTCGAGCTCACCGGACTGCACTCTACCCATTTCGCAAGCCCGTGCCGCGAGTGCTCGCGTCTTGAAGAAGCGAGCCGCCCATAACCACTTATCCATCCGCATCTCATCGAACCTCAGTAGTACATGTCCGTCGGTTCGGCGCTCGAGAACTCGATCCAACCTTGTGGCGGCAGCGCCTCCAGCGGAAGGCCGGCCTGCCAGACCGATAGCTGAAAGCGCACATTGTGACCCACTGGTACGTTCAGCCCGGTCAACGAAAAACGTACCTCGCAAACTCTGCCGCAGCGGCACTCGACCCCTTCGGCGCTGCCGTTCAACGGTACAGTACGCAAAGCCGCTCCGCTTTCAGACTGTGGGTCTACAGTGATTCTCAACTCGGAGTTGGACGCGTCCAGCATCGCACTTTCCATGAAATCGAGGCGCAGATAAAGGTTGCTCCCGTCACTGCCATAGTGCACCTCCTGCACAAGGAACCTTTGTCCGTGCATCGCTCCGGTACGCTGGTCAAGCCGGTAAACTCCTGCGCCCATCCACTCGAAATACGAAGATATTTCGCCGTCAAGCACCGGCTTTACGGGCCCGCTCGGAGGTATGTGATATTCCTTAACGCTGACCTTGAGCAGTGGCCGGGACAGCTCCTCCGGCGGTCGCAAGCCCAGGGCACTGTACACATTTGCAAGGTGACTGCGATAGAGCTGATCGAAGTCCGGCCGGTTCGCAGACTCGTGCTCGGGCCCGTACCACCAGTTCCAGTCGCTGCCTTCGGCGATGAGCAGTTCCTCAAATGCAAGCTGCCGGTTGGCACTCGGAACCTGCGCAGCTTGAGGTCCGTTGACCACTTCGTCGTAAGTTTGTCGCGCCTTTAACAGCAGGTCCCAGGCTCTGTTGTCCTCTTCCGCACCGATCCAGACATCGAAGTTCGCATTGATCCACGATCCAGGCCAAATGTGGTCGATCTCCCTGGCCGGCATCGCCGCAAGCGCTTCGGAGATGGTCGTGGCCGTGATCGCCGCGTCGTCTGTGAGGCGACGGTAAAGCGCGCGAAGAAACGGCCGCCCACTCTCTTCGTAGTGCTCCCATGCGTTCTCGCCGTCCAAAAAGACCGGCATCAGTGCATCCGCGCCTCGGCGCAGAATCGGATCGCAGTTCTCATGAATTCGGGCCATGAAGTGGTCCGCGGCTTCCTCCGCACCCATCCGGGAGTACACGAACCCGATCAGGTCGCTGAGATAGTGATCGCGGAAAAGCCCATGCATCTGGTGCTCTCCCTGTTTCCAGAGATAGGGTTTGCAGGTGGTCTGTGGGTCTGCCGGCACACCGAGGGTCCTGGCCAGCACTCCGTTATCGGTCGCGAACCAGCGAAATCCGGTCTCAGCCGCCAGGTGCAGCGCCTGATCCGAAACGGAGCCCTCAGAGGGCCACAGCCCCTGCGGAGCTATGCCGGTTCGCGATTCCATAAAAGTGCGCGCCCTGACCAGTTGTTCCTGCGCGTCCTGCGGATAAGTAAATCGTGCAGGAAGCGGGACGTAAGGGTGTGACTGCTCCGCTATCGATGTGTCACACAGCAGAGGCAGAATCGGGTGATAAAACGGCGTCGTTGAGACCTCGATTTGTCCCGATGCGGCGAAGTCGCGGTACGCCGGCATTACGTTGCCGATCGCTTCGATCTGCTTGCTCCCGAGATCCCGCTGATCGGAGAGGCTGAAGTCCCGGCCCTTTCTTGTCAGCTCACGCACGACGCTGTCGCGCGCATGATATTCCTCATCGAACCAGGCCAGCTGAGAGAGCACCTGAAGGTCTCGCAGTGCACTTACATCGAACATTCTCCGCGCGCGCGCAAAGCTCCTTCCTGAGCTCTGCCACAAATCGAACAACTCGCCGTAACGCTTGTAGCGATAGATCATGCGCGACGGGTTTGCCTGAAAGAAGTACTGGAGCAGAAACTCGGATTCCGCCTGTGTCAGTTCTTCGGCTGGTTTCAAAGCGACGCGCAGGAACGGATC
>DASQEG010000576.1:0-2639 GCA_035633775.1 Bryobacteraceae bacterium | reverse complement strand
CCGCATGGAAGACATACTTTGCAGGCAGCGTGCCGGCTGTGGTGGCTACGGCTTTGCCCGGTTCGCAGCCGCCGAGCCTGGCCTGCAGTTCGTCAAGCTCAAGGCGCATCGAAGGCCCGGCGGCAAGGTGAATCGCACCGTCCACGCCCGAGCCTCCGCGCAGCTGTGCGTTGGCTGCATTCACCACAGCGTCGGCCGGCACCTTCGTAATGTCGCCCTGAAGCAGTTGTAAGGTCTTTCCGCCCGGAAATTCTCGAATCATGATGGCACCTCGTAGACTCCCTGCAAACGGCGTGGTGTCAGGACTGGCGTGTCGTGTTAACTTTCGACCGCCCATGCGTGAACTTCTGATAATTTCCTGCTTGCAGCCGTTAGCTGCCTTACTACAGGCGCTGCTCAGATCACGGAAGAGGCTCTTCTCCTCTTCTTCCCACCATTGCCAGAGCTGGTGGATGACGGCAATGTATTCGAGTTCCTATTCCTTTCCACCAGTGAACAGGTCGGGGAGCTTCAGGATGTGACGCTGCGGTTCGACGTCGCGACGATGGCACCCGCGAGCGTAATGAGCAGGTTCGACTGCTGCTCGACGCAAGAGGACCGAATCTGCTCCTGACCCGGTTCTCCGGCAATCTCGGGAGCGACTTCGGCGCGCCTGACTGCAGCAGTGCGCACCGCTTTACCTATTCGTTCAATGAGGCGGAACTGTTTGCTGCAAGAGAAGTGATGGACCGTGTAGGCCTGCCGGTCACTGTTCTTCGTCTCAATCGCGATGAAGGCGAGCTGATGTGCCAGCCCTGGCTAACCGCCGTTGCTGCGTCCTGCGAGAAACACCGGTAGACGCCACCCCGGGTTTGCGCTAGGATGAGAACTGTCGGACCAAACACGTGCGCGAAAGCGCACTTTTTTATTGGCCGCGAGAATTTTTCCATGTCGCTGCTCAGCCGCGAAGCCGTTATTGCTCGCGTCACCGAAATCGCGGAAGATGCGGGTCGCCCTCAAGGCATCGAAGTTGTCGATGTCGAGTTTGCGGGCGCAGGCAAGGCACGTGTGCTGCGGATCTTTATAGACAAGGAAGGCGGCGTAACTCACAGCGATTGCGAGTTCATGTCGCGCGGCGTTGAATCGGTGCTGGATACCGAGGACCTCATCCCCGGCGATTCGTACAATCTGGAAGTATCTTCCCCGGGCATTGAGCGCAAGCTCCGCAAGCCCGCAGACTTCCAGCGCTTCACAGGGCAGCGTGCAAAAGTCGTCCTCACGGAGGCCGTCGAGAACCAGAAGCACTGGCGCGGCACTCTGCGGGGCATGGAAGGTGACAGCACCGTGCTGCTGGAACCGGCCAAAGACCGCCTGCTTCGAATTCCTCTCGCAAATGTGCGACGAGCGAATCTCGAATTCGAGTGGTAACGTTCCGCGTCTGAACTAGAGAGAGGCAACAGTACATGGCATCGCCCATCATTGAGTCCATTCAGATCCTGAGTAAGGAAAAGGGTATTGACCCGCAGATCGTCATCAACGCCGTGACGGACGCAATGCTGGTTGCCGCTCGCAAGAAGTTCGGTGATGACGGAGAGCTTGCAGCCGAACTGAATACCCAGACCGGACTTATTGAGATCTTTTCAGTTCGCCGGGTCGTGGAGCAGGTTCAGGATCCGAAGATCGAGATCACTCTGGACGAAGCGCGCGACAAGGACCCGAACGCCGAGATCGGATCCGAGATCCGCACCGCGCGCGGCACCGAATCGCTGGGCCGTATCTCGGCTCAGACGGCGAAGCAGGTCATTCTGCAAAAGGTTCGCGAAGCCGAGCGCGAGACCATCTACAGCGACTATGTGGAGCGCGTGGGTGAGCTCGTGAACTGCGTCCTGAAACGTGTTGAAGGTCAGGACCTGATGTGTGATTTGGGCAAGACCGAAGCGCGCCTGCCACGGAAGGAACAGTCGCGTCTGGAAAACTTCACCGTTGGCGACCGCGTCCGATGCGTCATCAAATCGGTTGAGAAGGCGGGCAAGAACGCCGGAGTAATCGTGTCCCGCGCGGCACCGGAACTGGTGATGCGCCTGTTCGAGCAGGAAGTGCCGGAGATCTACGACGGCACCGTCGTGATCAAGGGCTGCGCGCGTGAAGCTGGTGAGAGAACCAAGATCGCGGTGCTGAGCCGCGACCGCGATGTGGATTGCGTCGGCGCATGCGTGGGCATGAAGGGTATGCGTGTGCAGTCGATCATCCGTGAACTGCGCGGTGAAAAGATCGACATCATTGAATATTCTGAGGATCCGGTGGTGTTTGCGACTCACGCACTAAGCCCGGCGAAGATCAGCCGGGTGTCCATCATCGGCGCCCTGGAGCGGCATATGGAAGTCATTGTTGATGACTCTCAGCTCTCGCTCGCAATTGGGAAAAAGGGCCAGAATGTGCGGCTGGCAGCGAAGCTGCTCGGCTGGAAGATCGATATTAAGAGCGAAGAAGAAAAGCGGCAGGAAGTGGAGTCACAGATGGCTGCGCTTGTCGCACCCGGCGCTCCGCTCTCGGTGCTCATCGACTACGGTCTGCCCGAGCACATCGTTGAGAAACTGGCTTCCGGCGGCGTGTCAACCGTCGAGCGGGTCGGCGGTATGACGCCGGAAGAGCTCGAATCT
>DASQEG010000575.1:0-1879 GCA_035633775.1 Bryobacteraceae bacterium | reverse complement strand
GGAAAACCTGCGGCGGGGATGGCGCATCGTGATGGCGGGCGGCTACGTCGCGTATTACTACAACAACACCGCCTGGGACATCGTCAAGCCCGATCCCGAGGCGCCGGGTAATGCGCGGTTCCGGATTATGAAGCAGGTGATGGAGAGCGTACCTTACTGGCGCATGGATCCCGTGCCTTCACTGGCCGCGGGAGGAATGTGCATTGCCGACCCGGCCGGCACATGGATGTGCTATGTCGAAGGCTCGAAGCAGCGCCGCAAGGAGAATACGATTACGCTGAACCTGACCGGCTCGGGTGGCCCGGCTTCGGTCGAGTGGATCAATACCTGGTCAGGAGAACGCAAGACCGGCGGGGAAGTCAATGGCGGAATCGCGGTGCTGGAGTACCCTGAGTCCTTCGAGAAAGCGCCCGCTGTCGTGGTGATCCGCCGGAAATGAGTCACACGGTTCTAAAGGGTGCGCTGATCGGCTGCGGATTCTTCGGAAAGATTCAGGCAGAAGCCTGGACCCGCACGCCCGGAGTGCAAATTGTTGCTGCCTGCGATCCCGACATCGAGCGAGCGCGCGAGGTTTCACCCGCTGCCTTCGCGAACGCAGGGGAAATGCTGGCTCAGGCGGATCTGGACTTCGTAGATATAGCGACGCGCCCGGACTCGCATGTGCCGCTGGTGCAGCTCGCCGCGGAACGGAGCCTGCCCGTCATATGCCAGAAGCCTCTGGCGAACTCGGTCGCGGAGGCGCGCGCGATCCACGACATCGCCGCGGACTCAGGTGTGCTCGTCATGGTCCATGAGAACTGGCGCTGGCAGCCCTGGTTCCGTGAGGCGGCGCGGCTGATAAGCGCCGGCGCGATCGGCGACCCCATCTGCTACCACTTTCGGATCCGGCAGCGCGACGGGGCCGGTGCGAACGCGTACCCGAATCAGCCTTACTTTCGAGACATGCCGCGCCTGCACGTTCACGAAACGCTGGTCCATCCTATCGATACGGCACGTTTCTTCTTCGGTGACATCTGCTCAGTGTCCGCGCAGCTGCGTCGGTTGAATCCGCTGATCGCCGGAGAGGATCGCGCGCTGCTGACGCTGGCGCATCGGTCGCAGGTGGACGGAGTGATCGACGGGCACCGCTTCCTCGACCCGGACCCGCGTGGTCCGGCGATGGGCGAAACACGCCTCGAGGGTCACGAAGGCGTGCTGCACATTAAGGCGACGGGTGAGTTGATGCTCAATGGCCGTGCGGTGTACACACCGCCACAAAACGATGTCGGCTACAAGGGTGACAGCGCGCGCGCCGTGCAAATCCACTTTATCGAGTGCCTGCGCGGCGAGGCCGAACCGGAGTGCCGGGTCGACCAGTACTGGAACACCTTCGCCGCCGTTGAGGCAGCCTACGCCAGCGCGGCTACAGGAAGAACTGTCGCCGTCTCATAATGCTTGAATGCCGCTTCGGATCGTTCAAGGACTTCCGGTGGAGCCGTTTGCCATCGATCACCTGATTGCAGCCAATGGCAACTACGAGCTTCCGCTTGCGGCCGGATTTCCGTTCGCCATCAAGGTATTTTCATACGGTCTCCGGCAACGCAAGTTCCCTCTGAACTGGCACGAGCGACTGGAGCTTTTCATTCCCGTCGAAGGCTGCGGAAGCTTCCAGATGGGCGAGCGTATCTTCCCGTTCACCGCGGGCGACATCATCGTGGTGGACGTGAAAAGCCTGCATGGACTCCGCGAGTTCGAAGGGGACAACGCTACAGCGATCGTGGTCACGTTTATGCCGGAGATCGTTTGCACGCTCGGGTCGCTGGCTTGTGATTCGCAGTACCTGATTCCGTTCTACTGCCAGGACGATGCCTCTGTTCCCGTGCTGCGCCGCGAAGATCGC
>DASQEG010000574.1:0-9668 GCA_035633775.1 Bryobacteraceae bacterium | reverse complement strand
GACCGGCTCGATCTGCTTGCGGCGGATGACGACGCCGCGTCTGAGTTGGTGGAGCAGATGCGTGCTTATCGGCTGGACCTGCAGGACATACCAGAACACTCGCCGCTGCTGAGAGCCTTCGACTATTCGCCGTGCTCAGTGTGTCCTGTGCTGGATCTGGCACGGCCTGTGCCGGGGAAGCTCGCGAAGAACCTGCGCCAGGCTCGACGCGTCATGGGCGAGCACGAACTATTCAGCGACGACAGCCCCGAGCACCTCCCCGCCCTCTTCGAACTCCACAAAAGGCAGTGGCAGGAGCGTGGCGAAACCGGTGTACTGGATAACACACAGCTGGTCGACTTTCATCTGCGGGCGTCTGCGGGATTCAGCCGCGCAGGCATGCTGCGCCTGCATGTGCTGAAGGTCGGCGCCCGGACGGCGGGAGTGCTCTACGGGTTCGCCCGAAACGGGCGGATGCACTACTATCTTTCCGGTTACGATCCGCAGCTGGAGCGCTTCAGCCCAGGTTCGCTGCTCATCGAACATGCCATCGAGCACGCGCGGGCAGCCGGCGACAGGGACTTCGACTTCCTTCGCGGCTCAGAACCATACAAGTACCGCTGGGGAGCAGTGGACCGCCCTCAGTTCCGAATATCCTCGTAATTTCTGCCCGTCCCGGGCGGTACATATTCCATAGAAAACATTTATAATCCCCTTCGCATCTAGAGCTTGGAGCATGAGGCGAAAAGATGACGGCCGAGCACATTTCCGACGCCACCGCTGAGGTCACCTGGGAGAACCTGATCCCGCTCGAGCATTGGCAGACGTACAAATGCGTCCTCGAAAAGTTGCAGCGGGAAGAAATTCCGTTCGCTCTTGGCGGGGGACTCGCGCTTGGGGTGTTCACTCAGAAGTTCCGCAGGTCGAAAGACATCGATATCTATGTCGAGCCTCAGCACCGGGATCGGATCATCGCAATGATGACGGAGTGCGGTCTCGAAGATCTTTACAGCAAGAAGGAATACGTTCGCGACTGGATCTACCGCGGTCACCGGGACGACGTCATCGTGGATGCAATCTGGGCCATGGCAAACCGCCGCGCCGTCGTCGACAGACGCTGGGTTGAGGACGGACCCACTGTGCAGCTTTTCGGGGGCGACTACAAAGTCATTCCTCCTGAGGAGCTGATGTGGTCGAAGCTGTACGTTCTCCAGCACGACCGCTGCGACTGGCCCGACATCATGAATCTCATCAATGCCACGGGGCCGAGCCTCGACTGGGAACACCTGATCAGACGTGTCGCTGAAGACAGGCCTCTTGTAAAGGGTGTCCTGTCTGTCTTCTCGTGGCTCTGCCCCGATCGCGCTGCGACCATCCCGCGGCGGATCTGGGACAGTCTGGGGTTAGCGGTGCCTGGCTATTCGGAGCCCGACCCGGAAGGAAGGCCAAGCCGCAAGGATCTGCTTGATACGCGGCCATGGTTCTTCCTCGACTGCGCAGCCTGACGGAGGATTTACATGCAAATTGGAGCCATGAACCACCCGGCCGCGGATATCGTTACCGAGATCCGCTGGATGGCCGAAATGGGTTTGGAGTTTGTTGACCTGACGCTGGAGCCGCCCGCGGCAGCCGCCTGGAAAGTTGACGCGAAGGCAATCCGTCGTGCCCTCGACGACCACGGCATGGGCGTAGTGGGACACACTGCATACTACCTCCCTATGGCGAGTGCGTTCGATACGATACGGAGAGCCGCCGTGGAGGAGTTTCGCCGCTGTCTCGACAAATTCGCCGAGGTCGGCGCCCGCTGGATGAATCTGCACCCGGACCGTCACACGCCGATGCACGACAGATCTTTCTACATCCGGCGAAATCTCGAGTCTCTGGCGGAGATGCAGGAGCATGCCTCGAAGGTTGGTGTGGGGTTGATGATTGAAAATCTCCCCGGGGACTACAACAACGCGTGGCAGCTTGGCCAGCTTCTGGAGCCAATGCCCGAACTGGGTCTGCACCTCGACATCGGACATGCCAACCTGTTGGTGCCCCACAACACTACCTCAGAGATCCTGGAGGCGTGGGGCAAGCGCCTGCGGCACGTGCATCTTCACGACAACCGCGGCGGGCACGATGACCTGCACCTGCCGCTTGGCACCGGAAATCTCGATCTGTATGGCACCGTCGGTTCGCTGAAGAAGTGTGGCTTCGATGGGACGATTACGCTTGAGGTCTTTTCGAAGGACCGGCACTATCTCAGTTACAGCCGTGATGTTCTCCGAACTGTTTGGGAATCCATTGAGGCGCCCGGACAGCAGCACCCGGTGAAGATCCTGGCCGCCGTATAGACGTTTTTGGCCGACCAGTTGCTTCAATCATTGCTGGGTTTTACGACCTTCAGTGTAGATCGATCGTATGTCATACCTTACCCAGCAACCAACTCCTGAGCTCTGTGTAGTTCTTACCCGGCCGTAGCGAATCTTCCACGTGACTATGCGCATCCTGGATCTTCGCAGCTTCACCGGTCCAAATCTCTATTGCCGCCAGGCCGCGGCACTGGCGACGGTCGGCGTTAGTTCCTTACCTTCATCGGCGATGCCCGGCGCCGTTGACGCCCTGCGCCGTCATGGCTTTTTGGACAATGGCGTGGTTCGCGGGGATGCCTGCGAGCTTCTGCAACAGATCGTTCGAGAGCTCGCACGTCGCCTCGACGTCCACCCGGCGGAACAGGCTGTGGCCGTAAGCGCCGGGCCTGAGACTGTGCTTATCACCGTACCCGCAATGGAACTCGGGCCGTTGAAGCTGATGCTCGAGACCGCGCTTGACGTTTTACGCTGCGCAGCTGTCGGTTCCCTAGGTGAGAAAGATCTGAAGTTCCGGGACCTGAGAGGACTCATGGGCGAATGTAGTTTTGGTCCCAGCACCCAGGCAACGATCAGCGCCGCGGAACGCCGTGGCATCCCGTGGGTGCGCCTCGATGCAACGAGCGGTATTGTGCGGCTCGGCTGGGGCATTCTCGCTCGAACCATCGAAGCCACCATCTCGAGTCAGACAGATGCGGTCGCCGTGGACATTGCGTGTAACAAAGATTTGACGAAGCGTCTGCTTGGCAGCGTCGGCCTGCCGGTACCACAGGGGCAGATCGTGACTACCGAGGCGGAAGCACTGGCAGCTCTTCGAGCTATCGGCGCACCTGTCGTCGTGAAACCGCTGGATGGTAACCAGGGCCGGGGCGTCTCGCTAAACCTGAAGACGGAAACGGAGGTGTGTCATGCCTTCGCGCTCGCTCGGCAGCATTCGCCGCGAGTGATTGTTGAACAGCTTATCGAGGGTCGTGACTATCGCGTTCTGGTTGTGAACGGGAAGATGCTCGCTGCAAGCGAGAAGACTCCAGCATTCGTCACAGGTGACGGCATCCACACGGTCGCGGAACTGGTTGACATGCTGAACGCCGACCCGCGCCGGGGCGACCATCACAGCAAGCCTCTGAGTCTGGTGCACCTCGACGCCGTAGCCGAAGCGTTCCTACACCGCTGTGGGTGGCAGCTCACAAGCATTCCGCGATCTGGCCAGCGGGTGGTGCTGCGCGACAGCGCAAACCTGTCGACCGGGGGCGAGGCACGAGACGTCACAGATCTGGTGCATCGCCAGATACGCACGATGTGCGAGCGCGCATCACGCATCGTCGGCCTCAATATCTGCGGCCTTGACCTTGTTCTGCACGACATATCGGCCCCTTTCAAGGGAGCCGGCGGCATCATTGAGGTGAACGCCGCTCCCGGGCTGCGAATGCACCAGAGCCCCAGCGAGGGTGCGGCGCGGGATGCCGGCGCAGCCATCATCAACATGTTGTTCCCCGGCAGTTCGAACGGACGCATACCCGTCATAGCCGTTGCGGGCACAATGGGAGCTTCGGCTACGGCACGGCTTGTCGGGCACGTTCTGCAGCAGGCAGGAGTGAGCACCGGCGTGGCAAGTGACGCTGGTATCACACTGGGCGGTGAACTGGTCGTGAGCAACCGGCCGTCAACGTTGTGCGCGTCACAAGCAGTGCTTGGGGACCCGACCGTCGAAGCGGCGGTGTTTCAAACCTGTGTGGAGTCCGTGAAGGGTGAAGGGCTCTGCTTCGACTGGTGCGATGTTGCGATCTTTACGCACACCAGAAGCGAATGCGTTCCGGCTACGCGTCTGCTGGCAGCACGCGTGCGCGCTGGCGGTGCGCTTGTCTTGAATGCCGACGATCCGGCAACGTCCGACATGCTCGCGGACGCGCGCATCGCTGGCCGCGGCCAACGTATCATCCTCTTCTCTCTGAGTTCCAGCAGTCCTGAAGTGAAGCGGCACGTCGCAGCTGGAGGAACGGCATGTGTAGTTCACGGCGAATGGCTGGAACTGCGCCGTCCTGAGGGAGATCGCCGCGTGGTTCGTGCTGCGGCGATGCCGGGCCTGTCACACACGGTCGGGACTCTCCAGGCCGGCGATGTACTGGGCGCGATCGGCGGGTGCTTGTCGCTCGAGATCGCACCTGAGTTGATAGCCGCGGCGCTTATGAGCTTTGAGGCTGACTCTGCACCATCAGACACGTATGAAGAGGCCGTCCAGAACGTTGAGGATTCAATGCGAGTACCTGCGTGAGCTTTCTGCTCATTGAGGGTGGCGAGGTCAAGGCGGCACATTCGCCCGGAGTGCAGTCGATCCTTGTTGCACAGTCGTCCATTATCCGCATCGGCGAGATTGATCCGCGATCGCTCGACGCGCTCGGGGTGGAGTACGCGCGAGTGGACGCCCGTGACTGCCAGATTTGGCCCGGGCTGATCGACGTTCATGAACACCTGATTGGCGGAAGCGGCGAAGAGGGTTGGGGAACACAAACTCCGGAGATCACCCTCGGCGAGATCGTCGGCGGCGGCATAACTACAGTGGTCGGCTGCCTGGGCACGGATACCGTAACACGGACAATGCCCGCCCTGCTTGCGCGCGCGAAAGGTCTGAACAGAGCGGGTCTGAGTGCCTGGATCTGGACGGGAGGCTACGACGTACCGCCTGCAACGCTGACGGGTTCAGTGCGGAACGATGTCATGTTCGTCGAGGAGGTCATCGGCGCCGGTGAGATTGCCATTGCTGATCACCGGTCGTCCGCGGCACCCATCCATGAGCTTGCACGACTGATAAAAAGCGCCCATGTCGGTGGAATGTTAAGCGGAAAGGCTGGCGTCACTCATTTCCACGTTGGCGAAGAGGACCGCAGGCTCGGTGACCTGCGTGCCTTACTGGACGACTGGAGCATCGAGCCCGACTGGATTTACCCCACGCACGTGGAACGGTCGGAGGAACTGATGCGCGAAGCGGTAGCGCTGTCGCGACGTGGCGTAACCGTTGACGTCGACGTGGTCGAAAAGGATCTTGCTCGCTGGCTTCCCTTTTACCTGGCCGAGGGCGGGAGCCCCGACCACCTGACCGTCTCGTCGGATGCGGCTATTACCAGTCCGGGCAACCTGTTTCACCAGATCCGGGACTGCATTCTCAATCACGGTGTGCCTGCGGACGTGGCCATGAGTCTCGTCACCAGCAACCCGGCCCGCGTTCTCCAGCTGAATGGCAAAGGAAAGTTGGAGGAGGGCGCTGATGCAGATTTCGTGATCGTCCAGAATGCGTCATTAGAAATACGCCACGTGATTGCGCGCGGGAAACTTTTCGTGCATGACGGGAGTCTCGTCGCGCAGGAAGGCTATCTGTCCTCAAGCGATCGCCAGTTCGTGGTGCAGGGAGAAAAACGCTGACGCGCACCGCCATGCAGGGAGGCAACGGCAGTCTCGCCCCGGAGCTTCTGGCCCGGCCCGAGGGCCTGGGCACGCTCATGATGATCGGCGGCGCTGAGGACAAGACAGGCAGAAGGACGTGTCTGCAGGCGCTGGCTGAACTGGTCGGCGAAGGAAGCCTCGTGCTGGCGACGCTCGCCAGTGAGGAGCCGGAGCTGCAGTGGCGGACCTATTCACGGGTGTTCCACGAGCTCGGCATCCCAAGCGTCCAAAGACTTGTCGTTCGGACCCGTGACGACCTGTCGCGAGTTGAAGCCGTCAACATGCTCAAGAATGCGAAAGCCGTTTTCTTCACCGGCGGCGACCAGCTGAGAATCACCACGCTGCTCGGTGGAACCCCGGCGTACGACATTATTCGAGCGCTCTACAAAAAGAAGGGCGGCATCATTGCAGGTACTTCCGCAGGAGCTGCGGCGATGGGTCAGGTAATGCTGATGTCAACGGCGAGTGAGGGTCCGGAGACGCATAAGATCCGACAGGCCTTTATCATGGCCCGCGGCCTCGCACTCATTCGTGACGTCGTCATTGACCAGCACTTCGCACAGCGAGCACGCATTGAGCGGCTGCTGGGCGCGATTGCCGAGAACCCCGGAGTGCTTGGGCTCGGAATCGATGAGGATACCGCCATCATCGTCGACTGGCAGCACTTTAAAGTAATCGGGTCGGGCGCCGTTTACGTTGCCGATGGCAGCGGCATCAGCTACAGCAACATCGCCGAACGCGGACCGGAAAGCACCCTGTGTCTGCACCACGTGAAACTTCATGTGCTGGCGACTGGTTCAGCGTTCGATATGGCGGGGCGGCAGCCTTACCGTTACGTGCAGGTCGGGGCCAGCATTGCCGATGAAACGGGTAGCCCTGCATCAGCCGGGGAGATGGTATGACGGACCAGTCGCTTGCCCGTTTCCAGGGAGCTTTTTATCTCGCCACGGGTGTCTGGCCGCTGCTTCACATGCGCTCTTTCCTCAGAGTGACCGGGCTGAAAACTGACCTCTGGCTCGTCCAAACGGTAGGTCTCCTGGTGAGTTGCATCGGAGCTCAGATGCTGATGGCCTCGCGCAGGGAACGGGTCACACCGGAGGTGCGTGCCCTCGCCGCTTCGGCCGCCCTGAGCCTTGCAGCGATAGATACAGTACACAGCGCAAAAGGTACGATTAGCCCTATTTATCTGCTGGATGCAGCGGTAGAGATTGGACTGGCAGGTCTGTGGGCCAGGAAAATCCCGCCCCATGATTCGAATTAACGGTACTTTGCGTCCATGACGTGCAGGGCGCATCCAGATCTGACGGTCGGTTCGCCTGAAACCAAATGGATAACCAAATGAGCACAAGATTTGTTCGTGAGGGTCAGCCAGTTTACCTACACTACGGTGCTTTTGAAAGCACGAAGCTCGGGACCAGCGGCACCGACATTCTGGGGACGACACATCACATTGAGCGCTGGCGATCGGATCTGGAAATGCTCGACGGTGCCGGTATCCGTCACGTGCGCTACTCGGTTCCCTGGCATCGAATCGAACGCAAGCACGACAGCTTTGATTTCAGCTGGCTCGATGGACCGATGAAGTACATGCGGGAGCAATCCATCACGCCCGTTCTCGACCCGGTACACCACATTTCATTTCCCGACTGGCTGGAGAATGGGTTTGCCAACCCGGAGTTTCCTGCCCTGTACGAGCGCTTCCTGAGGCAGGTTGCAGAACGCTACCCGTGGGCCGATTGCTACACGGTGTTCAACGAGCCGCTGCCGACCACCCTCTTCTGTTCCTATACGGGGTGGTGGTACCCACACCAGGCTTCCGATCGCCACTTCGTCAGCATGGCGCTCAATGTGGCGCGTTCAATTTGCAGGGCTTCAGCCATGCTGGAACGGCACAATAGTGCCACCCGTTTCTACCACATGGAGACCTGCGAGGCACACCGCGCGGTTGACAAAAAGTGTGAGGAGTGGGCCGGTTTCGCTAACGTACGTCGATTTGTGATGCACGACCTGATCCTCGGTGCAGTGGACCGCGAGCATCCGGCTTATGGCTATCTGACGCAGAACGGTGCTTCCGAAGATGATCTGCAGTGGCTGCGTGACCATCGGACTCGCATCGACGTGCTCGGCCTCGACTACTACATCCAATCGGAAATCGAATGGTACTGGGACAAGGACCTTGGACGTGCCAACATCTCCTGGCCCGTTTCGAATCCAGTGGGGTTCAACTCGGTCGCGCAGGAGTATGCTTCGCGCTTCAAGGTGCCGGTCATGCTCGGTGAGACGAATCTGCGAGGCACGCCCCGTGACCGGCTCACCTGGCTCAAGTTCATGGAAGAGCAGTGCGAGCAGCTGGCCGCCAAAACAGACTTCCGCGGCTTCTGCTGGTACCCGAGCATCGACAGCACTGACTGGTGCAATTTCTGCAACGAGGCAACCGGAACCGTGGACCCGCAAGGCATCTGGTCACTCGGACCGGACCGCTGGACACGCTATCCAAGCGAATTGTCCGCAGCTTATACACGGCTTGCGAACGGACTGGCGCGGTCGAAGGATCTTCCGGCCTGGGAGTTCTCAGCTGCTGCTGCCCGCAACACGTCCGGGTATCGCAGGCTGATGAATCACTGGCCTTCCTGGCAGTCCCAGCCCGCGGAGTCTGAACGCTCACCGAAGGTTGCGGCAGGCTAAGGAGCGTTCCGTGAAGATTCTGGACATACGCGCGATCACGGGACCGAACGTTTTCAGCCACAAGCCCGTTCTGGTCATGCGACTTGACCTTGAAGAGCTTGCAGGCAAGGAGAGCTTTGAGATCCCCGGTTTTGTCGATCGCCTCCTGGAACTGTTGCCCGGACTGCAGGAGCATTACTGCGGGCTTGGACGCCGGGGAGGATTTGTCGAGCGTCTGCGTGGCGGTACGTACTTCGGGCATATCGCCGAGCATGTGGCGCTGGAGCTCACCGATGCGGTGGGCATATCGGTAAACCGGGGCAAGACGGTCGAGTCCGGCACCCCAGGTGTTTATCTCGTGGCCGTCGAGTACAAGTCCGAGGCCGCAATGCGGCGGCTGCTGGCCACCGCGGTGGAACTGGTAATCGCAACCGTCCACGGGCTGAAGTACGATCTGAACACCGCGATCGAGGAAGCTCGTGCCGTCCGTGAGGAGAGCGAACTTGGCCCAAGCACCCGGGCCATCGTGGATGCCGCTGAAAAGCGAGGCATCCCGTGGTCGCGCCAGGATGATCAGAGTCTCGTCCGGCTGGGCTACGGCATTCACCGAAAGTACATTGCAAGCACTGTTGCGGACACCACTCGCGTCATCGCCGTAGACGTCGCAGGCGACAAGGACCTGACAAAACGCCTGCTGGATCGTGCCGGCCTTCCGGTGCCGCTGGGCGAGGTGGTCAAATCAGCGGACCAGGCAGTTCGCGCGTTCGAGATTATGGGCGGGCCGGTAGTCGTCAAGCCGCTCGACGGGAATCAGGGAAAGGGTGTGTCGCTGAACCTGTGCACCGAGCAGCAGGTTCGGGAGGCATACGGAATCGCACGCGGGGTCTCGGAAAACATCATCGTCGAGCAGATGCTTCGTGGACGCGACTACAGGCTGGTAGTCGTGAACTACAAGCTGGTGGCTGCTGCTGAACGGATGCCGGCACACGTGTGGGGCGACGGCGTCCACACGATCGAGCAGTTGATCGAGCACGAGAACCGTAATCCGGAGCGCGGGGCGGATCATGAGAAGCCGCTGACCCAGATCAAAGTGGATCCGGTCGCCGTCGCCACCCTGAAGAAGCACAACCGGAAGCTCGACGATATTCCGGCGGACGGCGATCTGGTCATGCTGCGTGAAAGTGCGAACCTGTCCACGGGCGGATCGGCTCGCGATGTCACCGATGAACTCCA
>DASQEG010000573.1:0-9587 GCA_035633775.1 Bryobacteraceae bacterium | reverse complement strand
AGTCCAGCGGGTTGATGAGGCCGACGGCAATGTCAACATCGTGCTTGAGCGGATATCCATCGTTTATGTCGAAGTGCCACAGCTTGCCGCACATCAGTGCACGAGCGAGTGCGGCCCGGACGGCGTGCCCCCACATCAGTTCATGCAGGTACTCAGGGTTGAGCCCGACCATCTCGGGATGGGTCAGCCGGCCGGACGAAATGAAAGCCAGCATGGCGTCACTGGTGGGGAGAATGATTTGAGCTGCGGGCTCGAAGGGCTTCGCTTCGAGGCAGTGCTTCAATGGGGACCGGTTATTCTTCCGGGCGACGCTGATGTCCTCTTCACAGGCGGCGTTCAGAGCACCCGCGAAGCGCTCGAGCATCTTCACTTCGTCGATGGCGCCTTGAACCTGGTACCCGAGTGTGCCGGGCCAGTAGACGGCAAAGTCGGCGCCCAGTTCGTGACCGATACGTACGGTGTTTCGTACCCGGAACTCAGTGTATTCACGAATCTGAGGCGCTTCGGCAGCTCCACTGGCGGCGAACACGGGGTGGAAGAACGTCTCGGTGGTTACCATCGAGCACTTGACGCCGTGATTTCGGAGCGACTCGCCGATCTGGCCAACGATCTCGTCCTGCCGGGCGGTTCCGATTGCGTCCGACGGGATGACGTCGGTGTCGTGCGTGCACCAGTGGCCGATACCGAGTTCAGCGTAGTGCCGGATCACCTCTTCAAAGTTCACGGGTGTGCGCGTCGGGGCATGGAAGACTGCATGGCCCTCGTAAGCGGCCGCCCACTGTGGACCCGTTATGAAGTACTTGCGGCGAGTCTCAGGTGAGTAGGCGCCGCCGCAGGCGCGGGTTAACCGTTGGACAAGGCTCTGCTGCTCGTTTGCAGGAATGGGGTTCATTTCCAGGTTGCGTCTCCGGCTTGATGATATCTCGGCGACTTCCGGCAACTCGGCGCGGGTGGGCGGAGTCAAAGTACGTATGCGCTACTGGTTGATCCTCGCGGGAAAGCTGCTGGGAGCCGGCGCGGTGCTGTATGGCATCTGGTGCGGCATGGAGGCGATCTACACACCCCCCGCCGAGCTGCTTCGCTGGGGCCACTCGCCGTTTCTGCACGATCTGAAATGGACCTTAATGGTGTTTGCGTTCCACCTTCTGGTGCAGGGGGTACTTTTCCTGATCATCGTCGATCAGCGGCGTCGCTGCCGTACCTGTGGACGACGGCTGCGCATGCCGGTGTCGCATGGCAGCTACGGTCAAATGCTGCTGCTGGGGCGACCGCGCACAGAGTATATCTGTGTTTACGGGCACGGAACGCTGAACGTACCTGAGCTCCACGTCGGCGGCAAGGAGCCTTCGATGTGGCAGGCAAACGACGAAGATATCTGGAAAGAGTTGTACTCGCTGGATGCCGCGTCCAAAGAAAAGAAGGACGACTGATCAGATCCGCGGCATGCTGACGTCGTCAATGGTGTCGAACTCCATCACCGTTCCCGAGTTGCGGATGCCATCCTCAAACTCGCTCTCACGGCCGTCGGCGACCTGATATTCCCACACCTCGGCGGCCGCCATACCTAAAAACGCGTCGTCTTCGTCCAGCACTTCCTGATTGTGCTTGGCTTCGGGTTCAAAGCGCTCCACGAATGCCTTATCGAGAACTACGCCGTCAGCCAGATACGTATCGAGCTCGGCTGAAGGATCGAGCGCCGAAGGTTGTCCGTCTTCCTGATAACGCTTAGCGAAGGTCACCCGGTAGGTCGTCATGGCCGTTGGACGCAATGGGCGCAAAGTTGTAGCATTCCGCGCATTGGAGGGGTCCACAAATGGGGAGGATCTACCATAATGGCAGCCAATGATGGGGTGAAAAGAGGCGATTCAGAGCGGACGGGCGACCTTGAGGCTCGTGTCGGTCACGAGTTTACACCCGATGAGCTGAGCGCTGAAGGCACGGACGTCGACTTTGACATGGGCGAGATTGAAGGCATCGACGCTGGTGCGTCAGGCGACCTTGAGGACCTGACCATTGTTCAGGCCGACGACCCGAGCCTGGGCCTCACAAATATAGGAGATCAGGGCCCGGACGACTGGGCGGCCGACACCGGTCCGACCCGCAATCCCGACCGCGGCCTCTCGACCGAGCGGCTGCGCGATGACGCCAGCACGCTCGGTCCGGACAAGTAGGCCTCAGTAGAAGTTCAACGAGTAACTGAAACGCACACCGCGCCCGATCTCCGGAGCTATCTCCTTGATGAACGACAGGTGGTTCCGGTACAGGCGGTCATTCAGGTTGAAGACGTTCACGCCGAACATGTGGGTGAAATGCGGTCCGGCAATGCTGTAGGAGGCGAGCAGATTCGCCGTCGCCCAGCCCGCAGTGGCAGTCTCAGTTGGAAATACCTGCCACTGCCGGTTGGAAAGCACGAGCTCGGGCCGGACGTTCAGCCCGCCACGGCGAAACTCGAACCCGACTCTGCCACGCGCAGGAGGAATGCGGGGAAGTGGAACGCGCTCTTCCCGCAGTTGCGCATCTACGATGTCGAAGCCGAGATTAAGCCAGAGAGATGGGTGGAGTGCCACGTCGAGCCGGCCTTCCGCTCCGAGGTATCGGGCACCTGCCTGCGCGTACTCTGCTTCAACCAGCCCATCCTCGATAGCGCCCGTCGGTGCAAGGTATACAAAATCGCGGATGCGGTTGTAGTATCCGCTGATCTCGCTGCGGAGGCGCCCGGTCGAGTGACGGAGGGATACTTCGAAACCATTGGCACGCTCCCGACGCAGGTCGGGGTTGCCAATCTCGTATGCGAGGTTTCCGAGGTGTGGCCCCTGATTGTAAAGCTCTTCAAGCGCTGGCGCGCGGTAGGACGTGGTGAAGTTGGAAACGAGCGCGCCGCCGTTCCACAACCCGACGTGAATGCCGGCCGAGCCTGACAGGCCGGTGAAGCTGCGTCCCGGCCGATCATCAGCTTCATAGCTGTTATGTTCAAGGCGCGCGCCAAACTGGAGCCGGAATCGCTCAAACGTCAGTTCCTCGACAGCAAACGCAGCCGCTGCCTGCTGCGTTACCGGTGGCGTGAGTGCCTCCTCACCCCTGGTGCTGAAGTTCCGATGCATCGCCCATACCCCAAAACTGCCGGACAGAATGCCACGACGCGATTGTTCGAACAGTCCCTGCCAGGTGGACTGACGGTTGCTGAAACGGGTCGCCAGTTCTCCTGATTCCAGTTCGTTGTGCCGCCAGTCGGAATAATTTACGGTCGCACGGAGACTGCTTAGCGGGCCGTCCAGATTTCGGAAGCCGCCATGGAAGCGCACGTTGTGCCGACGCCAGTCGATAGCGACGTCGGTGTGGCCATGATGGCCCTCTTCTTCCTCGGCTTCTTCCGCTTCGTGTTCCTCTTCCCCGTGCTCGTGCTGTTCGAATGGCGGGACGCCGTAACGGCCATCCTGAAGGTTGTAGTTGAAGGTGAAGAAGCCGCTGTTTCCGTAGCGTCCGACCCCGGCTGAGGTCTGGACGATGTTGGTGAACGCGTTGTGTACTTCGCCTGCCGGCGTCTTGTAGTCACCGGTGCGCTGGCCGCCGCCCGCACCCCAGAAAAGCCAGTTTCCCAATCCGAATTCAAATCCACCACTGCCTCCGCCGAGGCCATTGTTCGAGCCGCCCAATCCCTTCAGATGACCGCGTACGCCGGCATGCGGGTGCTGCTCAAGTTCGTGGTGGCGGGTAATGACATTCACGACGCCGCCCACGGCATTTGTCCCGTACAGGAGAGTTCCGGGTCCCCGGACAATCTCGACCCGTTCGATGCTGGAGCCTTCCACGGGCTCGCCATGATCGCCCGATTGAGAGGACAGCGTCCCCGTGCGGGTTCCATCCTGCAGAATCAGCACACGGTCTCCGTCAAACCCTCTTACGACCGGGCGGGAACTGCCCGGCCCGAAGCTGCGCTTCGCGATCCCGGGCTCGTTCTCGATCAGCTCCCCAAGCGCGGGTGCGGTGTTGCGCAGTGACAGTTGGTGGCCGTCGAGCGAGCTTACCGATGAAAATGTCTCGAGCACGGTTTCTTCGCGGCCCGACGCCGTTACGGTGATCTCCTGCCGTACCGAGGCGAAGCCGAGTTCCATCGTTACTGTTGAGACCTGTCCTGCCGAGACGTTCACCGAAATCCGCTCGTCAGTAAACGCATGCAGGTGAGCCACGACCTCGTAACGGCCGGGCGCGACATTGTTGAACCGAAAACTCCCGTCGGCGCCTGTCTGAAGGGTGCGGCCCAGTGGGCTTAGCACCACCGTTGCGTCATGAAGGACGCTGCCAGCGCGCACTTTGACCGTGCCTTCGACAGAGCCCGTGTTTTGCGCCGCGGCAATCGCGCACAGCGCCAGAATTGAATACAAAAGTCGCATAGTTCTCCCTTTGAGAAATCAAAAAGCCAATGGCTGAGGATTCTGGAACGGAAGGTGCTACGCGAGGACTGGAGGAGCGCGGCCGCGAAGACGACGAATCGGGGCGGCCTTCAGGTCTTCGTGACGACGCTGGACGACAGGGTGAGATTGACGTTGAAGAACGAGTTCGCCGGAGGCAGCTGCGTTCTGGATTGCTGGCGTGTGTGCGAACTGGCAAAGAACGCACGCATCTGCGGATCTGTCGGCATGTCCGTGTGTGGACACTGTCAACGAGAGGAGCAGAAGCGTGATCGCAACAAGTGCTGCGAACGTCTTCCACCAGCTCTGTCGCGAGACAGATGTCATTGTCACGATCATACAGCAGCGCGGGACCGGGAGTTACACTGACCCTGATACAGACTGCCATGCCACGCTACTTCACGCTGGAACAGGCGAACCGCTTACTGCCTGCCGTCAGGGACGCTGTTCAGCTTGCAGTACGGCTCAAGCCTGTGCTCGAGAGTGCTGAAAACGAGTTGCGCGAGATCAACCGCAAAGTAATGGTGAGCGGCGGAATGATGGTCGACCGGCAGCACGTCGGGGAACTGCGGCAGGACCGTGATCGTGCCGTCGAGCAGATTCGGGATGCGCTGGAGAAGATCAGCACGATCGGCTGTCAGGTCAAAGATCTTGACACGGGTCTGCTGGACTTTCCCACGCTCTACCGGGGCGAAGAGGTGAGTCTGTGCTGGCGGCTCGGTGAAGAACGAATCGAATTCTGGCACGGATCCGAGGGCTTTCGGGGCCGCAAGCCTATCGACGATGACTTCCTGGCTAATCACCAGGGCGACCCGGAGCACTAAGGCCTACGAAGCTTCGATATCATAACTGAGCTCGGGAGTTTTTCATAACGTGCTCAGATCGATAGCAGTTTTGTTGCTGGTCACAGCGGTTTTCGCCGCCGAGCCGGTGGACTTTGCCCGCCAGGTTCGGCCGATTCTGTCCGACAATTGCTTCCATTGCCATGGGCCGGATTCGTCAACACGCATGGCAGGGTTGCGGCTGGACCGCAAAGAAGACGTTTTCGCCCAGCGGACGCGCGGGGCTGCAGTAGTCGCGAAGAACCCAGAGGGGAGCGCCCTCTATCGCCGCGTTGCTGAGACAAACCCTGCGCGGCGGATGCCGCCTGCGTCAGCACACAAGGTGCTGACTCCGGCTCAGATCGCTACGTTGAAGCAGTGGATTGAGCAGGGAGCGCCATGGCAGGAGCACTGGGCCTTCAACACGCCGGGCAGGCCCGCACCTCCGAAGCTGCCGGCGGTAAGCAGCCCAATCGATCGCTTTCTGCTGGCTCGCCTGCAGCAGGAGAAACTCACGTTCGCCCCCCAGGCCTCAAAGCGGACGCTCATCCGCCGGGTCGCGCTCGACCTTACAGGTCTGCCTCCTTCACCGCTGGATCTGAGGCGTTTTATCGCCGACGTCAAGCCGGGTTGGTATGAGCGCATGATCGACTGGTATCTGGCGTCTCCACATTATGGCGAGCACCGCGCACGTTACTGGCTCGACGCGGCACGTTATGGAGACACTCACGGAATTCACATCGACAACTACCGTGCAATCTGGCCGTATCGCGACTGGGTAATCAACGCATTCAACCGCAACCTGCCGTTCGATCAGTTTACGGTGGAGCAACTGGCCGGAGACATGCTCCCGAACGCCACGCTGGAGCAGAAGATCGCGACCGGATTTCATCGGAGCAACGTGACCACCAGTGAGGGTGGCGCGATTGACGACGAGTACTACGAGATCTACGCGAAGGATCGGGCCGACACAACAGGCGCGGTCTGGCTGGGACTGACGGTCGGGTGCGCCACGTGCCATGACCATAAGTTCGACCCAATCTCGCAGAAGGACTTCTATTCGCTTGGAGCTTTCTTCCGCAACACGCCCCAGCGGGCGATGGACGGCAATGTTGGAGACACGCCTCCGTTCCTGCTGGTGCCGCATGATGACGATCGCGACGAGTGGGACGAGGTGCAGGCGCAACTTCGCACGGCTCGCGAGGAAATCGACCGAGCCCGGCGTGAAGCATTCCCGCGGTTTCAGGAGTGGCTGAGAGGCGGTGGCACGGTGCCCAGCGAGCCGCTCGGGAAGGACGCGGTCCTGGCGAGTGTGGAGAAGCTGGATGCGGAAAAGCCGTTCTCGATCAGCGGCACGCTGGCAGTTCCCAAGATGCTGAAACGGAACTATACGCTTGCGTCGCACCGCGCGCGCAGCGAGAAGAATCGGGGCTGGGCTTTGGAGATGCAGGACGGCCTGGTGAGCTTCCGCATCACAGGTGATGACAGCCGGAGCATCGAGATCAAGGCGGTCGAACCAGTGACCGTCGCCACCACTGTTCATATTGTCGCCTCGTATGACGGCTCGCGGCATCAGGCGGGGCTGCGGCTGTTTCTGAATGGCCGCGAAGTTTGGGGTCAGGGTCGTGGCACGACACGGCTGGATCTGCCTGGAAGCATCGGGGTAGATGGCATAGCGACGGTGAACAACAGCATGGTCCGGCGTTTCCGCATGTTCAACCGCGTAGTTACGGAAAGCGAAGCGGCGATGCTCGGGGGCGATGGAATTACCTGGTACCTGGCTAAGAACGATGAAGCCTTTCAGAAGTCGGCCGCTGCGCTCGAAGCGTTGTCGGACCGTTACTCGCGGATGGCCCGCCGGGCTGCCGTGACGCTTGTGATGCAGGAAAGGTCGGATACCGAGCCGTTCGCGCACATCCTCCATCGCGGCGCGTACGACCAGAAGCGTGAGCGTGTTGCGGCTGGCACACCTTCCGCGCTGCCGCCCATGCAATCGACTCTTCCTCGAAACCGACTCGGCTTTTCAAAGTGGCTGTTCGCACCCGATCATCCGCTGACTTCCCGCGTAGCCGTAAATCGAATCTGGCAGGAAATTTTCGGCACTGGACTGGTGAGAACGGCGGATGACTTTGGGAGTCAGGGTGAACCGCCTTCGCACCCTGAACTACTCGACTGGCTCGCGGTGGACTTCCGTGAAAGCGGATGGAACATGAAGCGGGTCTACAAGCAGGTTCTCATGACGGCTGCGTACCGCCAGGAGTCGCAGGCGACGCCCCTGAAACTGGCCAGGGATCCAGACAATCGCCTGCTTAGCCGCGGCCCCCGGTTTCGGATGGACGGCGAGATGATTCGTGACTACGCCCTGGCAGCCAGTGGCCTGCTGGCCCGACGCATCGGCGGACCGAGCGTCAAACCTTATCAGCCAGACGGGGTGTGGGAAGCAGTCGCAATGTTCGGCTCAAATACACGGTTCTACTCACAGGATGACGGCGAGGGATTGTACAGGCGATCGCTGTACACGTTCTGGAAACGCAGCGCGCCGCCAGCCAGCCTGGACATCTTCAACGCGCCGAGCCGCGAATCCTGTACAGTGCGTCGGGAAAGAACGAACACGCCTCTTCAGGCGCTTGCCACGATGAACGATGAACAGTTCGTTGAGGCCGCGCGGGTGCTCGCCCAAACCGCCATGCAGGCGTCGCTCGATTGGACTGAGCGGCTGGCGACGATAACGGAACGGGTGCTTGGTCGCCCGTTAACGGTCGCAGAAGTGAAGATTGTACGAGCGTCGTTCGATGACTATCGAAAACACTACGGAGCGAACCCTGCCGCTGCCCGTAAACTGCTGCAGGTCGGGAAACGGAGTGCCGATCCGACACTTAACGCCGCTGAATCGGCTGCGTGGACGATGGTCGCCAATCAGCTCTTGAATCTTGATGAGGTTTTGAACAAATGACGCTACTACCGGACGACGAAGGCCACTACCCGGCTGAGGCCCACGAGCTCGACCGAGCGTCGCTGCACGCGCACGCGTCCGGCGATCATCCCCTCGATGAGACTGCCTCGAGCATGGCGCGGGAGGAGTCGCGCCGCCGGTTCTTCAGCAACGGGATGCGTGGAATTGGAGCATTGGCGCTCGCTCACCTGCTGCCCTCGAGCGTTCAAGGCCAGGGCAAGGGCGTGACGGGGTTGCCCCACTTTGCGCCCAAAGCGAAACGATGCATCTATCTGCACCTGGTGGGCTCGCCTCCGCAGACCGAGACCTTCGATTACAAGCCGCAGATGGAGAGCTGGTTCGACAAGGATCTGCCGGAGTCGATCAGACAAGGGCAGCGCCTGACGACGATGACGAGCGGGCAGACGCGGTTCCCCATCGTGCCGTCCAAATTCCGCTTCGCTCAGCACGGCAGTTCGGGTGCCCAGGTTTCTGAGTTGTTGCCATGGACGGCAAAGATGGTGGATGACGTCGCCATCATCCGCAGCATGCATACGGACGCGATTAACCATGAGCCGGCAATCACGTATGTTCAATCAGGTTCCATGATCGCCGGGCGGCCGTGCATCGGCTCGTGGCTCAGCTACGGCCTGGGGTCGATGAACGACGATCTGCCGTCCTTTGTCGTGCTTCAGGCAAAACACAATCACCCAAAAGCTAATGTTCAGGCCATCTCGGCACGCTTGTGGAGCGCCGGCTTTCTCTCCGGTCAGTACTCGGGTGTAAGCCTGCGCAGTTCTGGCGACCCCGTGCTGTTCATCAGTAATCCTGATGGTGTCGCCGCCCCGGTGCGGAGGCGCATGCTGGATGCACTGGCGCAAATGAATGAGATCACGCATGCGAAGCTTGCCGATCCCGAGACCAAGACCCGGATCGCCCAGGCTGAGATGGCGTTTCGGATGCAATCTTCCGTGCCCGATCTCGTTGACTTGAGCAAGGAACCGGCGAAAACGTGGGAGATGTACGGGCCGGACGCGAAGAAGCCGGGATCTTTCGCGCAGACGTGCCTGATGGCGCGGCGTCTAGTGGAGAAAGGTGTGCGGTTCGTCCAGGTCTACCATCGCGGATGGGATGTTCACTCGAATCTTCCTGAAGTGTGGCCGAGCCAGTGTCGTGAGATCGACCAGCCCAGCTGGGCGCTGGTGCAGGATCTGAAGCAAAGGGGAATGCTTGACGACACGCTGGTGATTGTGGCTGGAGAGTTCGGCCGTACGATCTACTGTCAGGGGAAGCTAACCCGCGACGATTACGGACGCGACCATCATCCCCGATGCTTCAGTTTGTGGATGGCGGGTGGTGGAATCAAAGGCGGTGTGGTGCATGGCGAGACGGACGAGTTCAGCTATAACATCACCCGGGATCCCG
>DASQEG010000572.1:0-5589 GCA_035633775.1 Bryobacteraceae bacterium | reverse complement strand
GAAGCGAGCGATGTGGGGCGACGCAGGTGCGCCACCCCACAGATGCATCGTTACGGCAAAAAGAAGGAGGTGTCTCATCGTTATTTGCCGTACGTCTTCGGCAGCGCTGAATTGGTCGTCATGCGGCGCAACGCGGTGTCGAGTTCGGTCGTATCCATCGCGATGGCGGCAGCCATTTTCAGTGCGATCTCAGCCTGATCGTACCAGCCCGTGAACAGCAGAGCACCCGGTCCCTCCGCTGTGACAGGAACTGACGACCCGGTGTGGTTACCGGTGCGGAAGCCCACCGATAACCGCAATTTACCTTTGCCATTCGCTTCGCGATTTTCCGGATAACCATCACCGTTGCTGTCGATGTAATCGGGAAAGGCATCGGTGCCCGAGATGTCTCCCCACCCGTGAGCCGGTGGACCCTCGCGCCCGCTGCTATTCGGGTCGCCGCCAGAGTTGCTGTAGTGGTAGCCCGCGCGGACATTGGTGTTCGAGTCCTTGTAAACGCGTGCGCCCTGGGTGCCCACGGGCGAGTTCACGGTCATGTTCCACGTTGTGCCGCGATCGGTAAGGTCCGCATCGCTCACCTCCGTCACGCCGATGATATGCATCGACTGATCGTGATCGGCTGTGACCAGCAGCAGCGTGTCGGGGTTCCGGCGAGCCGCAGCCCAGGTCCGTCCGACGCCAATGGCTTTGTCCAGTTCGATTGTGTCCCAAATGGTGCCTGCGGCGTGGTTGGGGTGCGATTGTTTGTCAATGCTGGCAGCTTCGACCATGAGCAGAAATGGCTCGCTGCCGTCGGGTCCGGCAAGTGCTTCGATTGCACGGCTCGTCATCTGATCAAGGAATGGCTGGTCTTCGAATCCTCCGAAGTTCGGTTCCGGCTCAGATGCAGGCCGGGTGAGGCGGAGCTTATCGTAAGCAACATTCATGTTGCCGTCCGGGTTCGCCCGGATGCCGCTCGAGTGTAGTGAGGCACTGTTTCCCCGCCGAAAGAGCCCGAGGAGTTTCCCGCTGCGAACGTTCGCGCTGCGCAACTCGCTTGCAGTAGTGACGTATTCGTAGCCTTTGGCCTGAAACTCTGCGATCAGGTTGCGCTGGTCTGCGCGCTTGTCCGACTCAAACTGCTCCATGCCGCCGCCCAGGATGACGTCGACGGCAGGCTGATTCCCGAGCAGCGGGTGCTCAATGTACTGCTGAGCGATGGCGGCACGCGTCTCCCGATGAGCGGTGTGCGCTACCTGGCCCGCCGGAGTTGCATCGGTTACATCGGCAGTCGTTACGATCCCAATCCGGTAGCCGGCTTTTCGCCTGAGGTACTCCCACACGGTCTCGAGCCGCGGGTTGTCCAGCATCATTGAAAGGGTTGCAGCATTCCTGCCTGCGCCCCGCCACGAGCAATCCGTTCCGTCGCCGAACACGCCCATCGCGTTGTACATCATCTTGTTGCCGCTCGACCACGTCGAAGCCGTATTCGCCGAGTCGGGTACGACGCGGTCCGATGCGTACGTCATCGCCATGCCGGCCACTGGCATCTTGTCCATCTCAAGCAGGTTGTCGAAGTAGCCTTCACGGAAACCGGACACTCCGGGCGCAGTCTCCACGCTGCGGGCCACAATGCGAGCGGCGTCACGGTATGTCGTACCCATGGCGTCGCCAATGTACAGGACGAAGTTCTTCTTGCGATCGGGAACCGCGAACGGCTGAACGGTGATGTCCTTGATTGTGTTGGCGCCGCCTAGCGTGGCGATCAGGCGGACGCGGCCCGCGTTCTGGAATGAATAGAGAGGTGCTCGGTAAACCGCGTCCTGCGTTCCATTGCAGTCCAGGTCGAGGCGCGACGGTGTGCCGAACGCTGCGGTGATATCGGTGCCGTTAGCCGTTACGCGCAGGCCTTCCACGGCGGCTGCTTCGCGTACCTCAATGACGAGGTCTACGCGCTGGTCCTGCAGTAACCGGGTGCGCTCCGGCAGCAGGATAGTGAGATGCTGCGCTGCAGCAGTGGCCGCGGTGAGTACCACGCCCAATGCCAGCCAGTGGCGCTGGATCATTTCGGTGACTATTCCCCCCTGATGTGGCTTCGACTGGAAGCCTCCCCGGAGTCTCTCACCGGTCGATGAACTTAGCGTGTCGGCTGCATCAATTCTCGATCAACGTTCGTGAGTGGCTGCGGCTGATCCGACTGCGATCAGGTGACGCTCTGTCCTGACCAGCAGTGTGCGTCGCGCAATGGCCGGTGTCGCCATGATTGCTTCGCCCATATCGTTAGTGGTAAGTAGTTTGAACTGCGGTCCTGCCTGAATCACGGAGACGGTTCCGTCTTCGCTTCCTATGTAGATGATGCCGTCGGCTGCCACGGGCGACGAACTGAACCCGGACCCGGCGTGAGGGATGCGTTCCCGGTAGATCTCCTCGCCTGTCGCAAGCCGGTAACAGTCAAACACGCCCGGGTTGTTCAGGCTGTAGAGATATTCGCCAAGAATCAGTGGAGTCGGCATGTACGGTCCGCGCTGGTTCTTCTTCCATGCAAGCTTCCCGGAGGTGCCATCGATGGCGCCCGAAGCCCCCGGCTTTATTGCGAAAATGGGAGCCTCCGGCCGCCGACCGCTAGCCACCACGATAATGCCATTACCGAACACCGGCGTGGGCGCGGTGATTTTTGAACTGCCCCCGAGCCGCCATAGCTCCTTTCCTGTCGAGGGATCGTAGCCACGGACGAACCTTGACGCGTTTGTTACCAGTTCATCCCTGTTGCCTCCGGTGAAAACAGTGGGTGTTCCCCACGAAGGCAGCTCGTCACGCTCCGTCCTCCAGACAACTTTACCTGTGCGCTTCTCGACAGCGATCAGGAAAGAACCTTTTTGCATGTCTGCCTGGACGATGACCAGGTCACGGTACATGATCGGAGAACTTGCGGTACCCCATTCGTAATCTGGAGCATCATACGCGCCCACATCCATTCGCCCAAGGTCACGAGACCACAAGGGCTTTCCGTCAACCGTGTACGCGTACAAACCGTGTGATCCGAAGAGGGCAGCTACGATGCGGCCGTCTGTAACAGGTGTCGCACTGGCGTAGGTGGATTTGACGTGCCGCTTCTCCTTTGGCGGGCCGCTATAGGCTGTGCGACTCCAAAGCAGGTTGCCGTCCCGGAGGCTGTAGCAGAGCACCTTCAACTCCTGCGGCGAGATGTCGTCAGAGGCGGTTCCCGCACCATACAACCCCTTCTTGAAACCCACTCCTTCTTTGCTGCTGACGGCGGTGGTGAGAAAGACGCGATCTCCTGCGACGATCGGGCTGGAATGCGCCAGACCCGGCACAGATGTCTTCCATCTAATGTTCTCTCCGGTTGCGGTGTTCCATCTGAGCGGCAGGCGGGCGTCAAAAGCCACTCCGGAAGCAGACGGCCCGCGGAACGAAGGCCATTGTTGAGCGTGCGCAGTGAAGAAAATCCAAAGGATCAGTGGTCCGGTGCGCATCGGCGGAACTGTACCACATACATGCGACCTGCTAACCGTGGACCGCTGAAACAGCGTCCCGAAGTCAGCCTCTAACGGGCACCTGAGGAGATTCAGCCTTGTTCACCAGAATCAACCGACTACAGATGGAACTCAAGAAGCCGTCCAAGCCAGACCCGGACGGTGCCTCCGCTGTTCAGGAGTTACTCGGCGGACGCTTCGGCGAAATGTCGACGCTGAACAACTACCTGCATCAGTCATTCTCGTTCAAAGAAAAGAAAAAGCTGGCGCCATTTCACGAACTGGTTTCCAGCATCACGGCGGAAGAGATTGGGCACGTAGAACTGGTGTCAACGACGATCAACATGCTTCTCGAGGGTACGGCGAAGCAGGCTGATCCCACCACGGGTCCAATGGAGGATCTGAAGGACAACCGATATGCGTACCACTTTATCGCCGGTGGTCCCGGTCACCAGGTCGCAGATTCACACGGAAAGCCGTGGTCCGGCGATTACGTGTTCAACAGCGGCAATCTGATTGTGGATCTTCTCCACAACTTCTTTCTCGAGACTGGCGCGCGCATGCACAAGCATCGTTGTTACCAGCTCACGTCGAATGAAACCGCCAGATCGATGATGGGATACCTTATGGTCCGCGGAGGTGTTCACCAGGCGGCATATGCCAGGGCGCTGGAGGAACTCACGGGCGTGCAGATGACCAAGTTCCTGCCATTGCCGAACCTCGATGACATGAAGATCCCGGAAGCACGCAAGTGGATGGAGCAGAGCGAGCACACTCGTCTCTACACATGGGGCGCCGACTTCCAAAACCTCGGTGGCGTCTGGAACGGCAAGGCGCACTGGGCAGACAACGGGGAACTGAACGTCGTTGATGGCGTGCCCAAGGGCGGCGAGATGCCGGATGCAACGGGTACTCCCTACCAGTTCGCGCCGCAGTACGACCCTACCGAGATCTTTGCAATCGCGGCAAAGCTGATGAAGAAAATGTAGGACCTGGAGACGTCCATGCAACACGAACAAAGCAGATCGGCGGCCGAGCAGATCGCCGTCGGACTCGGTTGGTTCAGCATCGGATTAGGGCTTGCCGAACTGGCGAGCCCTTCTTCGGTCGCTCGACTGATCGGTATTGACGACAACGATACATCGCGATCCACGCTGCGCTTCTACGGCTTGCGTGAGCTCGGAGCGGGCATCGCGATTCTGGCTCAACCATCAAACCCAAAGTGGCTCTGGAGTCGTGTTGCCGGCGATGCAGTCGATCTCGCCAGCATGGGAGCGGCCACGAAGACCGATCCCGGTAAGACAACCATTGCGACGGCTGCTGTGCTTGGTGTCACAGCGCTCGACGTCTACTGCGCAACGCAACTCAGTGCACAAAGCACCTCAGAAACGGAGCCGGTCAGCACTGTCAACACGGTTCGCGTGAACAAGCCGGTGGAAGCGGTGTATCACTTCTGGCGGAACTTCGAGAACCTTCCGCGGTTCATGAAGCATTTGGAGCGGGTTGAGGTTATCGACGACCGGCGATCGCACTGGGTGGCACGCGCACCGTTGGGCCGCACCGCCGAGTGGGATGCCGAAATTGTTGCCGATCAGCCCGGCAGCCTAATCGCATGGCGCTCGCTTCCGGGCTCCGATATCGACAACTCAGGCCAGGTGCGGTTCGAGCGCGCTACCGGCGGACGCGGCACCATCGTGCGGGTGGAACTGCAGTACACACCCCCGGGAGGATCGGTGGGTGCGCTTGCCGCGAAGCTCACGGGTGAGGAGCCGGCACAGCAGATTTACGAAGATCTCCGCCGTTTCAAGCAGATCGTGGAAACGGGCGAGGTCATCCACTCGGACGCAAGTATTCATACGCGCATGCACTCGGCTCAGCCGACCGAGAAGGTCTATGAGGACCTTGCGGTGCGATAGGAGCAACAACCATGAAAGCCAAGTTCTGGATGGGTAAGAAGGACGTACGTCTCGAGCGAGTGCCCGATCCAAAGAGTCTGAACGAGCAGGACATCATCGTTCGGATTACGTCAACTGCGATCTGCGGGTCGGACCTGCACCTTTACAACGGCTTCGTTCCCAGCATGGAGAGCGGGGACATCCTCGGTCACGAGTTCATG
>DASQEG010000571.1:0-6351 GCA_035633775.1 Bryobacteraceae bacterium | reverse complement strand
GTGCGGGGTGCAGCACCAGCGTGCCGAATTGCCGCAGGTTGGTACGCTTGTCTTTCTCTCCGGCCCACCAGTCTTCGTGATGAAAGTTGCCGAAGTTTCCTTCACCCCTGCTCATCTCATCGAGATCGCCAAGAGCGATGTTCAACCCTACCTTGCGCTGGCCCAGTGACGGCGACCAGAACACACCGGGCTCGACTTCGACGCAAGGATCGAACGCGATCGACCACTCAAGTACATAACCGCCATTGCGGGCTTTGACCTCGCACTGCTGCGCGCCCTGATCGATCCACTTACGATAGGTGTTCCACGCGTTGACGTCACGGCGCGGCTCGCCTTCCATCAACCCGCCTGTCCCGACACCGCCCAGGCGCGATTTTGTCAGGTTGCACACCATCTGAAACGAGCTTCCGTTGCCCGCTGCATTCTCGTCACCTTGCCAGCGATAACGGGCGTTGATCAGGATTTCCATCTCATCGCCGAACCACGGCCAGCCTTCACGCGTCAGCTCGTGTGCCGCTTTGTTGTTGGAAGGCAGCCAGCGCGGAGTATCGATGCCGTACAGGACGTCATCCGTGACATCGAAAGCGAAGTAGAGCCGCTTGCCGTCGTGCTTCACCCAGCCGCGCAGAGACAGGTCGCGGTCGTCCGTAGTGGGGCTGAACTGCGGGGTCCAGTCGCGGACGCCTCGAAACGAAACCGCATCAGCGTACTCGCCCGGAGACAGCACTCCGTCGACTTTCGGTGTAGCACCGTGCCAGGCCTCCAGCGTCCGCGGATACTCACCCGCGGTGAGCGAAAGGGCGGCGATGAGCCCGATACGCAGGCTCACCGGCGGCGGCGCGAGCTGGTTGGGGCAGTCGTCGGTACGGTCAGGCCGAGAGCCTTTCTCTGAGCCCGTGCCTTGGTCGCCACCTCGGCGTTGGGAAACTTCTGGATGACGGTCAGGAACTCCTGGGCCGCCTTAGTGCGCTCGCCTGAGCGAAGCAGCGCCATCCCCTTCATGTACATGGCGTCGGAGGTCTTATTGTTCTCCGGGAATCGCTCGAGCACGGCATCGAAGGCGCTGATGGCGGGCTGAAACTCGCTTTTGTCGTAGTGGATCTGGCCGATATAGAACTGCGCATTCGGAGCGAGATCGGTGCTGGCGAACCATTTCAGGTATTCTTCAAACCCCTGACGTGCGAGGTCCAGGTTTCCACTGCTGCGATCCTTAAGCGCGCTTTCGTACAGCTGCGTCGGCGACAGACCGGCAGGCGCGGCCGAGGCAGTCGGCGACGGCCCTCCCGCAGCGCCGGCAGCCGGGGGCGGAGCCGGCGGAGCCTGCAGCGTTCGCATCGTGTTGCTGATCTCTACAAGCTGGGCCTGCAACTTGCCGATACGTTCGCTGGTGTCGGTGACAGCCTCACGTACTGCCTGCAAGTCCGTGCTCATCTGATCGACCCGGGTGGTGACGCCGGTGATCGGGGCGGCCAGCTGCTGTGAAAGGCGGTCGCGAAGGCCGCTCTCAAGGACAGCGAGCGAGGTGTTGGCTTTCGTAGACGACTGCAGAGCCTGCTCAACAAGCGTGGTCAGCCTGACCAGCTTCTCGTCCGTTGACTGCTGTACGGTGCGGAGTTGCTCCTGCAGCAGCGCCAGGTCACGCTGGATCTGTACGATCTCTTTGGAAGGCGCTGCATAAGCTGTCGCGCTTGCCAGCAATCCGACGGTCAGGAGCGACCGGGAAAGATACATCAGGAGCCTCCATTCGTTTTGGAGCGAGAGCAGCCCGCCGCCCTGCGACGGGCTGCCTCACCCGCATCTACTGCCCGAGAGAAAAGTGAGCGCGACGGTTACGCTGCCAGCAGTCTTCCGTCGATTCCGTACACTGCGGACGTTCCCTGCCATAGCTCACAGGTTTGAGACGATCTGCGCCCACCCCCAGTTGCACAAGGAACTCCTTGGCAGCCGTGGCACGGCGATCCGCCAGACCCAGGTTGTACTCAGCCGAACCCCGCTCGTCCGCGTGACCTTCGACCACTACGGCAACGTTTGGATGCTCCTGAAAGAGCTGCTTCAAGGCTTCGGCATTCCGGCTGAGAACGGCGCGCGCCGTCTCGTTGATCGTACTCGAATCGTAGTCGAACAGGGCATCCTGAACGTTCTGATCCAGCATCTCAGACGCGGACATACGCGGCTTCGCCGTGGGAGCCGGAGGTGCCTGCGCGGCAGTTACGTTCACGCTGGCGCTCGCCGTAGCCGTGCCTCCGGGGCCCGTGGCGGTGAGCGTGTACGCGGTTGTGGTGCCCGGAAAGACCTGACGGTTCCCGCTTGCACTCACGCTGCCGATTCCCGGCTCAATACGGATTTCCGTTGTCTCGCCGGTTACCGTCCAGCGAAGTGTCGCAGCCTGGCCGCGCTCAACGGCGCTAGGCTCGGCCTCGAACGTTCCGATCGTCGGCCGGGCCGCAGTGGGTTGCGGTGCCGGCGCTTCCTTCGGTGGTGGGGGCGGCGGCGGAGCGGGCGCCGGCTTCTTCCGGCATCCCGCTGCAAACACGCTTAATCCAACGGCCAGAGCCACAACGCCGATGTTCTTCCTGCTTCGATCAAATCCCATGATGGGAGCGATACCTCCTGGAAACTGTTTAGAATCTGCTCAGGCCGGCTTCCTGATGCCGGTCCCGGTGCCAGCTTGTACGTCGCTACCTGCTCCAGAGGGGCATAGTGTTATCACCCTGAGTGGTTAGCTGTTTGACCTGCGTTCCGTCGGCCAGCATGGTGTAGATGTGTGTCCGGCCGCCGCGTCGGGACGAGAAAACCAGGTGCCGTCCGTCGGGAGCCCAGCCCGGGTTCTCGTTCCGGCCAGCTCCGTGGGTCAGCTGATCGACACGGCGGCTGGATACATCCATGATGAAAATGTTGAAATTCCCGGGCTCAAAACCGCGCGTCCAGGCGAATGCAATGTGCTGCCCTTCCGGGTGCCACGCTGGATTTGCCGCCTCACCCTCTCCGGTGGTCAGGCGAACTACGTCTGTTCCTTCAATATTCATTCTATATATTTGCTGAGGCCCCGACCGCCCCGACACAAATACCACATCCGAACCATTCTTCGGATTGACCTTAGGCTCCACCTCGACTGCGCGCACACTGGTCAGCCGCCGCAGATTACTCCCGTTGGCGGACGCAACGTAGATGTGCGCGTATCCGCCGCCGGCTGTCGAGGAAAACAGAATCTGATTCCCGTCGGGAGTAAACGACGGGGTTGCATTCATCGACGCGTCCTGGTTGTAGAACGGCAGTCGCCGCCCTGTTACCAGGGAGTGGATCAAGATCTCTGGCCTGTTCCGTACAAATCCAGTAAACGCTACTCGGGTGCCATCAGGCGATACGGAAGGTGTTGTACTAATCGACCGATAATTGGTGACGGGCCGCTGATTTGACCCGTCGTAATCCATTTGCCATATCTCTTTTGAACCAGATCGAGTGCTAACGAAGACGATTTTCGTGCCCGCAAGGCTGGTTGCGCCGAAACGCTGCAAAATGTCAGCGGCAAACTCACGCGCGACTTGCCGTGCGCCGTTCGCATCCAGCGTGCTGTTGTAGATCTTGCCGAAGACCTGTGCATTCGCAACGTCGGGCTGTGCCACGTTGTAGAACCAGCCGAAGAGCACCATCCGGCCTCCCTGCTCGGCCGCATAGCCCATCGGCATGTAGGTCGCATTGACCGGCGGTCCCGACCAGTCCCGAAGTCTCAGACCAAGCTCGCGCGCCGCTGCAGGAGGTGCAGCCTGTCCTGCGCGTGTTGGCAGGGGCCGCGAAGTTTCCGGCAGCCAGTTCTCAGGCCGCTGCGGGACATTCAGGGGATAAGACGTCCGCGGAGCCATCCGGAACAGGCCGGAGCCTTCCAGTTCACTCCACAGCGTCTCGTTGAAAGCGGACATCAGGCCGGCTGCCCCGCCAGCGCCGCGAAACTCGGGAACGGCCATGACGCCCTTCCCGCCCCGTCCGAGCAGCTCGATCACAATTCGGTCTTGCGCCATCAGAACGGCGAAGGCCAGCGGAAGCGCAAATGCCGCGACAATCCGTTTTCTCATGAAATCCTCATCACTGTGCCTGAAGGCTAAACCAGAACTCGATCGTGGCGGTGTTGCGCTCAAAGCCCGCAGGTAGCGGCGGCAGCGGATTGGACAGCAGAATCGCCCTCTGTGCGGACTGATCGAGAGCGAAGTTGCCGCTCGACTGCGAGACGCGGACGTTGCTGATCGAGCCGCTGCGCGCGATGTCGAACAGCACGGCGACCCGTGTACGGATCCGCGCATCCAGATCGTGTGAACGCCAGTTGCGCGCTACTCGGTCGCGCAGCAACTGCTCATACCAGCCAAAGCGGTTGCCGAAGGGACTGCCTGTCGCTGAACCCACGCCGCCCCCGCCAGGAGCCTGCGTGAACATAGGTGACGTAAGCGCCTGTCCGGTGCTCGAGTAAACCTGATTGTGTTTGGGCTCTTTCAGCGAGTTCGTGCGCTGCTGAGGGCCCGTTGCACGTGCCTGCTGTTGTGCAGCGTTCCTGCTCTTCAGTGCGATCGCGTCCTTATCAACGACGGGCGCTTTTTTCGGCTGGGGCTTCGGCGGAGACGGCACCCGGGACTCGGTATCATTTGCAACAGGATTAATGCGGCCCTCGCGCGGGGGCATACGAATACCGGACACCGGAGTAATCGTCACACCGCCGCCGCCAAGCGACTTCGGATCACCCCACCGCTCGACGCCCGTCCCCAGTTGCAGCGCTCCCCAGGCGACGACGACGGCTGCTATGGTCAGATGCAAAGCGACGGACCGCAGCAGGGCCCCGCGAACCGGGTCCTGTTCATCGAGGATGTCCACGTGCCCGGGCATGCGCTATTTCGCTCCGCGGCGCTCGGTCTCGTCTTCCGGCTGAGTAACGACTTTCACCTCAAACTTCGCTTCTCCAAGCGCGCTGATCACCTGTGCAATCGGATCCCATACTGTGCCTTTGTCGGCACGAAGGAAAACCCCCGTCGTTCCTGGATGTTTGGCTCGAATAGCTTCGCCAAGCTGGTTAATGTTCACTGGTTTCTCGGCGAGATAGGTTTCGCCGTCGCGGTTGATGGTGATTACCGGCAGGTTCTCCGCCGTGTCCTTCACCTGCCGAACTTTCGGAACCTCAACCTCCAGACCGAACTCCATGACGTGAGCCGTCAGCATGAAGATGATCAGCAGCACGAGCACCACGTCCACCAGCGGAACGATGTTGATATCCGAGATCGCCGCTGAACCGCGGAATCGGCTCCTGCCTCCTCCGCCGGCTCCTGTGCCCATTTGGAAAGCCATGCCCTGTCACTCCTCGAAGCTGCGCTCGGCCAGATTCATGAACTCGAGCGAAAAATCCTCCATGCGGGCTCCAAACTCTCGAATGCTCTGGCCGAAGTAATTAAACGCAACAGCAGCAGGTATGGCCGCAGCAAGACCGAACGCCGTTGCGATCAACGCTTCCGAGATGCCGGGTGCAACGGCACGCAGACTTGCACTACCCGCCTGGCCGATGTCGCCGAAGGCCCGAATGATGCCGAAGACCGTGCCGAACAGCCCGATGAAGGGGGCGACATTGGCAGTGGTTGCGAGCCAGTTCAGACTGCGTTCGAGGCGCGCGTACTCCTCACCGATACCGAGTTGCAGCGAACGTTCGACCGATGTCCGGTTCGTCAGAGTTCCGCGGGTCTTGATCTGGCGCTCGATCTCGGAATAGCCGAAGTCGAATACAGTGGTGAGCGGAGCCATCCGGAACTGCTCCATTGCCAGCGCGACCGGCCGTAGCCCGTCAGCCTTGCGGAACATTCTCAGGAACTGGGCATTGGCGACCTGCGCCGAGCGAAATCGGCTCCACTTGCCGAAGATGATCGTCCACGACAAGACGGAGAGCACGATGAGAATTGCGTCCACAGTCCAGGAGATGGGACCTGCGTTGGCAAGCATTTCCCAGATGCTCACACCGGACTGGAGCAGGGCAAAAACGGTAAACAGGTCTGCCTCCCTAAAACATCAATTGTAAGGCCGGAAAACAGGACGGTGCAGAAATGTTTTCAGGTCCACCGGCGCAGGGTTGCTGGTGAGGACGCTACGAGGCGGGGAAAAGACGGAAGGTGACGCAGTCGTCTGGTGCTGCTGCCACTACGAGATGAAGAGTGTGACGCCGGTCCGAGTGCGACAGTCGCCGACCTGGATCGTAACCGGCTGGGCACCAGTGGGACAGACCGGACCGATAAGTACGTTCAGCTGCACCAGTCGGGCAACTGCCTCTGGAGCCTGGCCTGCGTATTCCACGCCTGCCTGAACCCCGGCGATCTCGACACGTACCGT
>DASQEG010000570.1:0-3843 GCA_035633775.1 Bryobacteraceae bacterium | reverse complement strand
GTACGTGCGGAGCACCCAGGGTGTCTGGACGGTGCGCCGACTGGCTCCCTAAGCCGCCCGACGCTGATTCATCCAACGGGCGCGCTGTCCGATGCTACAGCTCTACTTCGACCTCCACAGTGGCGTCCTCCAACTTCAGTTCGGGTTTAAATCCGAGCGTGCGGCAGAGGCTGAGCATTCCCGCATTCTCCGCCAGTATCTCGGCGCGCACTGTTGAGATCTGTTCCTGACGCCCAATATCCAGCAACGTCCGTGTCAACTCCGTGCCGAGGCCCTGACGCTGGAACTCGTCAGCGACCAGTACAGCGAACTCACCGGCCTGGGGATCGAGCAACCTCGCCAGCCGTGCAACGGCTACGATCTCCCGCTCTCCCGACTCTGCGTTGATGCGCTCTGCCACGAGCACGATTTGCCGGTCGTAGTCGACGAAGCAGATGCGCGCAAGGCGATCATGGGCCACACGCTGCTGCAGCTTCATGTGATGGAAGTAGCGCTGGTACACAGTCCGCTCGCTCAGACGCTGGTGGAAGTTCACCATCCGGTGCTCATCTTCCGGACGAATCGGACGGATTGTCACCGCGACGTTATCCCTTGTGAGCCAGTACTTGACGTAGTGGACGGGGTACGGCCGAATTGCGAGCTTTGGCAGATTCTCCTCGCGGGTGTCCTTGTTGTAAACGACCATGCGCGCATCCAGTGCAACGAATCCGGAGTGAGTCGCGAACAGCGGGTTGATGTCGATCTCCTGGATCCACCGCTGCTCGATTACGAGTCGACTGAACCGGACCAGCAGTTCTTCAAGCGCAGCGACGTTCACTGGCGCCCGCCCGCGAATACCCTGCAGCGCCGTCCAGATCTTCGTTCGCTCCATCATACGGCGGGCCAGCGTCGTATTCAGCGGCGGCAGGCCCAGTGATCTATCCTTGAGGATCTCGACCAGCTGACCGCCGGAACCGAACAGGAGGACCGGGCCGAACTGCGCATCCGTGCTCGAGCCCAGGATCAGTTCGTAACCGTCCCTCAGCGAGATCATCGGCTGCACCGTGACTCCGTCGAAATCTGAAAGGCGGCCGCAGCCGATCAAAGACTCGCGTATTGAGTGAAACGCGACGCGGACGGCGGCCTCATCGTGCAGGTTCAGCTTCACGCCGCCCACGTCGGTTTTATGGGTGATCGTTTTCGAATAGAGCTTCAGCACCACCGGGTAGCCGATGTGGGCCGCTGCAGCGACTGCTTCGGTTTCACTCAGAGCGACAACCGTCTGAACAGTCGGAATGCCGTAAAGGTCCAGGATTTTCTTCGATTCCGCTTCGTCCAGGATCGTGCGACCAGACGTGCGCGCTGAATCGATTACCTGCTCAGCCGCATACTTCGCGTCATCGAGGTGTTCGTCACTGGTCAGCGCAGGCGTTTCGTACAAGGCGCGCAAGTGGTACGTGTACTGCCAAAGATAAGTGAACGCCCGGGCGGCAGTATCGGGGTACGGGAAAACCGGAATACCTGCGCGCGTCAGCAGACGGGCGCCTTCAGCGACCGTCTGCCCTCCCATCCAACTTGCCAGAATCGGCTTTCCTGTGGTCCTGGCGTACTGGCGCAAACTCTGAGCTATACCCGTCGGACTCGTCGTGCCCTGAGGCGTCATGATGACCAGGAGCCCATCGCTTTCGGGATTCCTGGTTACCGTGTCGATCGCTTTCGCATACGTGGCAGCATCGGCGTCACCAAGCACGTCGACGGGGTTGCCATGGCTCCAGTGCGGCGGCAGGAGCGCATCCAGCTCTGCAGAAAGCGAGGGCGAAAGTTCTGCCAGCTGACCGCCGCTGGCGATCAGAGAATCCGTTGCGAGCACGCCAGGTCCGCCGGCGTTGGTCACAATCGTAAGGCGGGGGCCCTGTGGGCGCGGCTGTTTCGCCAGCGTCTCTACCATGTAGAAGATGTCGGAGACGTTGTTGACGCGGAGAACGCCCACGCGCCTGAAGGCTGCATCTAGCACCTCATCAGAACCGGCAAGGCTTCCCGTGTGGGATGCCGCGGCCTTTGCCGCGCCAGGTGTTCGCCCTGCTTTGATGACGATAATCGGTTTTGACAGCGAAACCTCTCGCGCCGCTGACAGGAAGCTGCGCGCGTCTCCTATCGTCTCCATGTACAGGACGATACTTCTTGTGTGAGGGTCATCGCCCAGATACCCGATCAGGTCGCCCCAGGACACATCGACCATCGACCCAAGCGACACAAACGCGCTGAAACCGACAACTTCCCGCTCGCTCCAGTCGAGCATGGCCGTGCACAGAGCACCTGACTGGCTGAGGAAGGCCACGCTGCCCCGGGCAGCCATTGATCCGGCGAAGGTGGCGTTCAGGCCGGAGAGAGGACTCATCACGCCGAGGCAGTTCGGACCTATGATGCGCATGTTGCCTCCGCGCGCTTCAGCCAGCACGCAAGCTTCGAGCTTCCGCCCCTCCTCACCGGTCTCACGAAAGCCTGCCGAGATTACGATCGCACCGCGCACTCCGGCTTCGGCGCACTCCCGGACGACGCCGGGCACCGTAGGCGCGGGAGTGGTGATCACAGCCAGATCAACCGGCCCGGGGGCGTCCGCCACAGTCTTGTAGGCTGGCCGCCCCAGCACGGACTCGCGGGTCGGGTTCACTGCGTAGACCGGGTGCTGAGGCGTCGCTGACCGCAGGTTCTCAAGCACAACTCGCCCAACGCTGCCTGGGCGCTCGGACGCACCAATCAGAGCCACGCTCGATGGTCGGAAGAAGGTATCCAGCGAGGTCCTCGTCAGCGTTGACCTTCGCTTTGGTGCGTCTCTTTGTGAACCCATTCGGTACGTTCTTCTGACTCGCAGACCTCGGTGGAAGGCGCGATTTGCTGAAAGATTTCTGTCCACTTCGCCGGCAGGTGGGTAATCGGGTGACGGCTGGCTCAGCGTCGTGACTGTGGATCGAAGTGTCCCTGGCACGGAACTGCTAGCAATTGATTTGCCACTCTGGCTGCGGCGATTACTCCCCGTAGGACTGCAGGTGTACTCTGAAGGTACAGGGTGAAATCACTCAGAATCGAGCGTTCTTCCTCACCGTCGAGGTTGCTCGATTGGGAGCTACGATGTCGCGAATAGTGCCCGCCTGGCATAGGGCAGATGTTCTAACCGCCGTCTTTGACAAACTCAGCGACGCTATCGTCCTATATGACAGAGATTTAGTCATCACAGGCGTTAACCACTCGGCGGAAAGGCTGTTCGACATGGACGCCGACGATATGGTCGGCCGATCCTGCCGTGAGGTCTTCCGTTGCGCACGGTGCGAAACAGGGTGCGGAATGCTTATGGGAATCAACTCGCCTGCGGTTCCCAACTGTACAGTTCGGCTGCATACTTCAGCAGGTATGGAGCGTCTTGCAGTCCTCCGGACGACACAAATCAAAGGTCCTGATGGGCAAGTGGAAGGTACGGTCGCCACGGTAACCGACATCACCGAAGAGGTAGTCCCTCAGAAACGCGAGGTGATTGCAGAGTCGCGGGCGATGCGGGACGTCATGACCTTCGTCCGGAGGATTGCCTCGAGCGAAGCTTCGACAATTCTGATCGAAGGCGAAAACGGGGTGGGTAAGGACCTGATTGCGAAGACACTGCATCATGAGAGTGTTCGCCAGGCCGAACCGTTTATAGCCATCAATTGCGCCGCAATTCCAGAGACTCTGCTTGAAAGCGAGCTCTTCGGATACGAAAAAGGCGCTTTCACCGATGCTCGATCTCAGAAACGCGGGCTCTTTGAGCTGGCCGATAAAGGCACGCTATTTCTGGACGAGATTGGCGAAATCCCACTGGTTCTCCAGGCCAAG
>DASQEG010000569.1:0-3447 GCA_035633775.1 Bryobacteraceae bacterium | reverse complement strand
CGAGAAGCCGTGGATTGAGCAGAAGGCCTGCCACAAAAGTTGAGCAAGATTCCGGCCCTGTTGAGAGTCTCTTCGCTCATGAAAGCTCAAGATGCCGGCGCCCCTGCTATCCTTTTCATCGTCGGAACTAAGAGCTCAAAGACTTGGGCCAGCAGTGCGTTCCCAACCTTCGATCTCTCTTCTGTGGGCAATCTTTGTGCTCGTAATTTCTCACCCACTCTCCCGGAGCAAGGAGATGCGTTCGCCGGTTGGTCGCCTTACACAGGCAAGCCGGGTGCCTCCGATTTTGTTGCCATGGGATGGCGATGCCGCCGCCAAAGTCTTGCGCTGGACCGCATTTACGGAGTGCAGGCTGTACCTGAGCTCGGTGTGTTGCGCATCCGGAGTTCTCGCTGCGGGCAGCCAGCAACTGGCAAGTAAACCAATCACCTGCGGGTGTTGACAACCGATCAGTGCCTACAAACGCGGTTGTCTATGGGATAGCGTGGATGAGGAGGTGTTCGCTACCGGGCCCCGAAACAAACGCCCTGATACTAGCCGAGTTCCAGATCAAAACGCACCGAAAGAGTACCCTTTATCGCTGAGCCGCGCCGCTGCGGCCCATGATTGGCCAAGCATCGACGATGTCGTTACCTCGAGCGATATAGTAGCGGTCGTAGCAATTCGTACTCATGTCTAGGTTGCTGCAGAAAATCTCCACGCGGTCGCCGACCTTGATTTCCCCGCCGCCGTCTTTCCACCTGAGGAGGCCGTACTCGGCCCCCTGAGTTCCTACCTCCAGCCACGGCATCCCTTTGACCGTGTCCGTCGGACGCGCCATGGCTTTATTGCCGTAGTCTGTACTGACCTGACCGGAGTGACGCTTACTGTCCACAGTCACAAGAACCGAGAGTGAGTTTTCGAAATCGGTGTACGTGCGATCATCTGTCTTACCCCCCACCTGACGATAGATTGAGTCCATAAATATGTAAGAACCGCATTCCAGTTCAGTCAAACCAAACTCTTTATCGATGTTGTATGTGCCTGTGGATCCACCGCTGACAATATTGACTGGTAGGCCGGCCCTGGCTGCCAAAGCGACCGTTTCCTGCACGCCTGCCAGGTCATCGGCACTCTGCCTACGACGGGCCACCCAGCCCCTCGTATGCGACGCCGTGCCGGAGTACGCCATGAAGCCTTCCAGCTGAACGTGTTTCGACGCAGCGATCTTCTGAGCGAGATCGACAGCGGGCTGTCCGTTCTCAATTCCCTGCCGTTTCATGCCGGCAAACACCGCTACGGCCACACGGCACTTCACCTTCGCCGCCGCAGCCGCCTGCTCCACCCAGTCCGCGACTACCGTGTCGTCCACCACGAACATAAACGTGGGATCACGCCTGGTCAGAGCAATTGCCCGGGCCACATTGTTGTGGCTGGCAGGCTGCTTCGTCCAGAGCACGCCTTTGATCCCCGCTCCTGACATGAGTTCAGATTCCGCAATCGTAGCCGTAGTGACTCCAATCGCACCCAGGGCCACCTGCTGCTTCGCGACATCGACGCTCTTGTGCACTTTGACGTGAGGCCGCAGGTTGATCGGCGCCAGCTTCACGTACTCAGCCATGGTCTTCAAGTTCTTTTTAAAGAGCTCGATATCCACCACCATGCATGGCGTGGGCAGCGTATCTTTGGTGATGCCTTGGAAATCTTTGCGCGCGATTCGCTGTTCGAATTCGGCGTATGGAAAGCTCCTGGTGTCTCCGCGTACAACGCGCGGTAACGCCGCCCCAAAACAAAGCACCGAGCCTTCGGCGAAAAACTGACGGCGTGTCGTCATGCTCACAATCTCCTTTCGCTGCGTACCCGGCAAGCATAACGCGGACGGAACAGTCTGTGGCGCTCAGATCACTGTGCTTCGTCGATCCGGCAAAGTTTCACTTTGTCTGCCAGCTCTCCGAACACGCGTACGTGCGTCATCCTCGCGACACCTGCCCACTTAAAGCCAAGCGGCGATATAGAAGTAGACCGCCGCTCGCTTTGACTGCCGTCAGAACTCGGTCCTAAGTGCCATCTGCCACTGACGTGGAACGTAGTTCGCGAATGTACCGAAGATCCGGCCAGCAGTGCCTGGACAGTCCACGCAGTTGTTCGGGTTGGCCAGGTTTGTGTGGTTGAGGATGTTGAACGACTCCGCCCGGAACTGCACTCGGACGCGCTCAGTTATTGCGAAGTTCTTGAAGAACGACATGTCGGTCTGCCAGAACGAAGGACCGTAGATGAAGTTTCGTCCCACAGTTCCGAACTGCCCGCGTTGCGGTCTCTGCCACGGTCCGCTGATCTGACCGTTTGCGGTTAAGGGCTGATCGGCAGTCGCGAACCAGCCGAACTGGCTTGGATCGTCACGGAATGGACTGCCGATAAGATCCGGACGGCACCAACCTGTGTCGCGGTCGGAGTTGCAGTCGCGATAGCTGGGAGTGAACGGCTGTCCGCTCATCCAACTGTGCGTGCCGTTGACCTGCCATCCGCCCAGCAGCAGATCTACTGCTTTGGACGCGTTTGTCAGAAATCGCCGGCCCTTGCCGAACGGCAACTCGTACAGGGTAGCGATGAAGAACACCTGCTCGCGATTGTTGTTCGATGGTCCTCGAGCGAGGCGTGCATCCTGGTTGTAGTACGTGCTGTCGTAATCAATATTTTTCGACCACGTGAAGTGCGACATGGTCGAGAGCCCGTTGCCGAACCTCTTGTCGAACCGCATCTGCACCGAGTGGTAGTTGTTGCTGGCGTCACTTCCGTAGTACCGCAGGTTCTGCGACCAGCCAAACTTCTGAAAGAACGGCTTGCGCTGATTCGTGGTCAGTGTGCCGAAGCCGTTGATGCTTGCCTGATTCACATCGTAGTCGCCGCCGGTCCCGGCGAACACGTGCGTTCCTTTGGTACCTACGTATCCGACCTCAAACGACGAATCACTGCCGATCTGATGTTGGATTGTGAAGTTCCATGCGTCAACGGTCGGGAACCGGATCGGGTTCGCGATCATGAAAGCAGTTACGCCGTTAGGAAGGATGTTCCTGCCGTTCGGACCCTTGCGCTGAGAGGCGAGAATACTTGCCGGGTCCAGTTCTCTCGGGCCGTTGGCCAGCGTAAAAACGGCGTCGTAGTTGTTCGCCGGCTGGTCGGACTGGATGCCGAGAACGGGCAGGTTCTGTGTGACGTTATGTCCGAAGATCGAGCCGAAAACGCCGAGGTTGTAGCCGCGTCCATAACCGGTCCGAATCACCGTCTTCGAAGTCAGCTGGTAAGCCAGGCCAAGCCGCGGTGCAAACAGCTTCATGCTGGTCTTCACTCCGAGATCGAGCCCCACCCCCTCGCCCGCAACGACGATTTCACCAGTTGTGGAATCGAGAAAGCCGCCCTTGCCCGGGCCGCTGACCGTGTGAGGCCGGTAGATCTCCCAGCGCAGGCCAT